>JAKPAR010000078.1 GCA_029779375.1 Bacillota bacterium
TTAATGGACGTCCAGTTCTTAACGCTACTTTTGCCAATATTTTTGATACATCTAAGATACATTCCTCATGAATGTCATACAGGACCACAACATGAATTTTGTAGAATAGTTAAGAAGGACACTGAAAAATGTGGATGGGAATATTATGAAGCTCAATGTTGTTGTGGATTAGTCATGTCATATCAAGAAATATATTGCGAGAATCATCAATAAAGAAAATTACAAATCAAATTTTCATGCTATGTCAATACAAACAAAAAATGAGATAAAAAAAGGAGCATTGCTCCTTTTTTTATCTCATTTTTATAGTTTCCATAGCTTTTTCTGCAAATTTTGTAGTCACAATTTTGTCATAGTCTGCTCTTTTATCTAGTTCTCCTGCCATTTCTATGATATCCATCATATGATTTAAGCCTTCTTCAGTGAGAATTAAATCTGGTTTCCAAGTATCTTGTTCTTTGTATCTAGTTATAAGAGTGATGAGTATTTCATCATCAGTATCAGGAAATTGAGGTTTTACAGCTTTTGCAATTTCTTCTACGCTGTGATTTTGTACCCAGAGCATTCCCTTATATATGGCATTTGTGAAACTTTGAATTGTATCTGGATTTTTTTCTAAATTGCTTTTAGTAGTACAATAGCAAGTATAAGGAATATATCCTGCTTCTTTTCCAATAGAGGAGACTACATATCCTTTACCTTCTTTTTCAAGAGAAGCTGCAACTGGTTCAAATAGGGCAACATAGTCCCCTTCTCCTCCTATGAATGCCCCTGCCATTACATCAAATTGAATATCTGTTCTCACATTTACATCTTTGCCTGGCTCCAATCCATTCTTTTTAAGTACATATTCTAAAGCCATTTCAGGCATTCCGCCTTTTCTTCCACCTATAATAGTTTTTCCTCTTAATTTTTCAAAATTAAAGTTATCATCTTTTTCTCTTCCAACCAAGAAAGAACCATCTTTTTGAGTTAGTTGAGCAAAATTTACGGCATAGTCTTCTTTTCCTTGATTGTAGACATATACTGAAGCTTCAGGTCCCATAAATGCAATATCAGCTTCGTCGCTTAATAGTGCTGTCATACATTTATCTGCTCCCTTGCCGTTTATAAGATCAATTTTTAGTCCTTCTTCTTCAAAAAATCCTTGAGTTATAGCTACGTATTGAGGAGTATAAAATAATGAGTGAGTTACTTCTATTAATCTAATAGTTTTTAATTCATCTTTTTTACAAGCTGATAAAGTAAAAGTTAAAAAAATTGTCAATACTAATAAGAAGACAATAAATCTAAACTTTTTATACATCAAAATCCCTCCTAAAAATTTCATGTGTACTATAATTATTATATGGATGTGATGCATAAAAAGTTACAAAATATGAGAAGGGAGATTATATGAATACAGCTAATATACTTACTCTAACAAGAATTTTATTGATGCCTATATATTTAATTGTTTTTTATTCGAATTTAGAAAACAAAATTATGTATGCAGGAATGATACTTATTTTAGCTGGAATTACAGATATACTAGATGGGTACATAGCAAGAAAATATGATATGGTGACAAAGTTGGGAACAGCACTTGATCCAGTGTCAGATAAAATAACTACTTTTGTCGTTCTTATAAGCTTTGCTTCTGCAAATATAATTCCTACTTGGATATTGATTGTATTGGGTTTAAAAGAAGCATTTTTAATAATGGGGGGAGTAATTTTATATTATCATGGAGATAAAGAAGTTATACCAGCCAATAAATTCGGGAAAATAGCTACAACTTCTTTTTATATTGCAGTAATATCTGGAATTTTAAATTTTCCCAATACAATTGTATATATTTTATTTTATATAGTAGTAGTATTGCATTTAATTGCGTTTATAAATTATTTATTTATCTTTACAAGTATTATAAAGGACAAAAATAGAATTTAAATTGTTGACAAGATATATTCAATTTTTATATAATATAAGATAATTAATTTAACAACTAAACAACTATGAAGGAGAGGAGTAAGTAAACTTCTATAAAGAGAGGAAAGCTCATAGGCTGAAAGGCTTTTCTAGACAAGGTTTGCTGAAGGTAGCTCCTGAGTTTTTAAACTGAAATGTAGTAGGTTTAGACGGATATACCGTTATCTATATGAGTGCCATAGTTGTACTAT
>JAKPAR010000276.1 GCA_029779375.1 Bacillota bacterium
ACATTTGAGCTATATTATTCTCAAGCTGTATTATATCTATATTCGTAGATTGAATTTTTTCATCTTTTTCTTTAATAGTATTGGATATATCATTAATTTCTATTTTCATTTTATCTACTTTTTCTTCATTAAAATTCAATTCACTTCTAAGCACCTGAATTTCTTCAGATAAACTTGTCATTCTGTTTTTCCTATTCAATATATTTGTACTATTTTTTTGTATACTACCTCCTGTTATAGAACCGCCTGAATTCAAGACATCTCCATCTAATGTAACAATTCTAAATGAATATCCATGTTTTTTAGATAATTTTATTCCACAATCTATATTTTTAACAACTAATGTTCTTCCTAATAAATAATCAAAAATACCACTATATTTTTCATCGTATTTTATCAAATCTGAACCAATTCCTATTCCACCTTGTTGTCTTACTTCTTCCATATTTATATTTAGCCTTTTGCCTTTAACTGAAGATAGGGGTAAAAACGTAACTCTACCTAAATTATTTTTCCTAAGATACTCAATAGCAAATTTTGCATCTTCTTCAGTATTAGTAACTATATTTTGCAAACTAGAACCCAAAGCTATTTCTATAGCTTTTTCATATTGTTCATCCACCTTTACTAATTCCCCTATTACACCAACTATTCCTTTTTTTAATATAGACTCTTTTTTTGCTGCCAACAAAAGGTTCCTCACACTTTTATAGTACCCCTCATAATCTTCTTCCATGTTTTTCAATAAAGTGTAATTTGATATCTTTCCTTGCAACAAACTCCTGTCTTCATTGATTTTCTTAAGTAGTAGCTCATATTCTTCTTTTAAACAGTTTTCTTTCTCTTCATACTTTTTTTTCTCATTTAAAATAACTTTGAGTTCTTCCTCTTTTTTTTCTTTTTCTATACTCAATTTATTTGCAAGAGATTCCATCTCATCTTTTTCTTTAGATAGAGTATTAATTTCCCTATCTAATTCATCTATTCTTTTTCTTATGCTTTCTTTAAAAACTTCCAAACTATTGGCCTTATTTTTTTTATCAGAAAGGAAATTATAAGTTTCCACAATATTATCTTTTTCTTTATCAATATCCTTTTCTTTTGCTTCTATTTGGATACTTAATTTTTCTAAAATCTCACTTTCCTCTATAAATTTCTTATTTAACAAAGACAATTCCTTTTCCTTTAATTCTATTTCATTTATTAGGTTTCTTTTTTCTTTCAAAAGTTCTTCTCTTAATTTTAAATTTTCTTTCTTTTCTTTTTCCAATCTTTCCTTTTCTTTTTTATAAAACTTTTCATTTTCATCATATAATGCTAACTGATGTTGATTCTTATCTATACTGCTCTGAATTAAATATTTCTTATTTTGAAACTCATCAATAGATTTGTCCATATCATCTATTTGATTTTTAATTGAGAAATATCTATTTTCAATTTTTTCTTTTTCTTCCACATAAATATCTACTTGCTGATTTAAGTCTTTCTTTTGTTTTTCTATATTTATTAGTTCTTGTTTTAATCTATCTATCTCATTTATAAATAAATTAACTTCTAAAATCTTTAGATGATTGCCTTTTTTTAAGTATTCCTTGGCAATATTTGACTGTTCCCTCAAAGGATCTATTTGCCCTTCCAATTCAAGCAATATATCATTAATTCTTAATAAATTTTCTTCAGTTTTCTCAAGTTTTTTTTCTCCTTCTTCTTTTTTAGCTTTATATTTAACTATTCCAGCAGCTTCTTCAAAAATATTCCTTCTATCCTCTGATTTTGTACTAAGAATTTCATCTACTCTACCTTGTCCAATAATTGAATAGCCATCTTTTCCTACTCCTGTATCCATAAATAGCTCTTTTATATCTTTTAACCTACAAGAATTTTTATTTATATAATACTCACTTTCACCTGATCTAAACATTCGCCTAGTAACTGATACTTCAGAATAATCTATAGGTATAATTCCATCTTTATTGTCAAATATTATAGTTACTTCAGAAAAACCCAAAGGTTTTCTCTTGTCAGTTCCAGAAAAAATAACATCCTCCATTTTATTGCCACGAAGTGTCTTTATGCTTTGTTCACCTAATACCCATCTTATAGCATCAGAAATATTGCTCTTGCCACTTCCATTTGGGCCTACTATTCCTGTTATTCCATTTTTAAATTCTATCTCTGTTTTATCAGCAAAAGACTTAAATCCTTGTATCTCCAGTTTTTTTAAATGCAATACAAACACCTCTTCATACTTTATCCAAAAAGGTTTCCATAGTGGAAACCCATCTTATTTATATCAATTTATTAGATATCAAATATTTTTGTATAAATTCCATTTTATTTATTTTATCATAAAAATCACTACTTTTGATAAATAAATTTTTATTTGAAATATCTTTGCCATAAATTTTTATTTTTCTTATTTTATATTTTTCTTTTAAAAACTTTATGTTGCTAGAACCCTGTCCTGTTAAATTAGAAATATCTTTCTTATTTACCTCAAAGATTAATTCATCTATATCATAGAGATTTTCTTGATTAAAATATTTTTCTAATATAATCTTATATACATTGGATTCTACCAATTGTCTAAATGCTGGATGAAAAGGCCCTGCTATGACATCTTTTCCTAATGTTATATTGTCTGTAGGTTGAAGTCCTATCCTTATGACATCAATATTATTGCAATTAAAAATCATCAATAAATCAGTTGTAATATCTACTGCTTCTTCTAGTGACAATGGCTTATATTTATTGTCTAAATACATTTTTTCTAAATAAGTATCAACAATAACTAGCGTAGGATAAATTCTGACACATACAGGATCCATTTTTACTATTTCTTTCGCTGTAAACAATGATTTTTCTCTATTATCTCCTGGCAATCCTATCATCATTTGTAGACCTAATCCAAAGCCATATTCTTTTATCAATTTAGAAGCATTGTAAACAACTTCACTTTTATGTCCCCTTCCACTATGAAACAAAACTTCTTCATCTAAAGACTGGACTCCTAATTCTATTATATCTACTCCATACTCCTTTAAAAGAAGAAGTTCTTTTTCATCAATATAATCTGGTCTAGTAGACAATCTTATTCTATTTATAATTCCTTGTTTTTTGTATTTATATGCTACATCTAACAGTTCTCTTTGGGACTCATATGAAATTGCTGTAAAACTTCCCCCATAAAAAGCAATTTCCAATTGCCTATCTATTTGAGGTATAGTTTTTAAATGCTCTCTTATTATATTGTCCGCTTTTTCTTTAGTCATATCTGTACTTTTACCTGTAATCCTCTTCTGATTACAAAACACACAGTCATGCGGACAACCTAAATGAGGCACAAATATTGGTATTATATAATAATCTTTACTCATATTAAACACCTATCCTATTTAATGCTTCTTTAGCAGCCATTTGCTCTGCCTCTTTTTTGCTTTTTCCTAACCCACTTCCATAAGCTTTGTCATCTATAACCGCTACAATATAAAATTTTTTATCATGATCTGGTCCTTCTTCTTTTTCAAGTTTATACTCAATTTTAGATTTCATATTTTTTTGAAGTACTTCTTGAAGTCTAGTTTTATAATCTATAAATATATCTTCCTCTTTAGAAGCTTCTATAATTTCTCTCTCTATGAGATTGATGACAAATTTCTTCGCACTGGTAAAACCTTGATCTAAATATACTGCCCCTATAATTGCTTCCAATGAATCTGCTAAAATAGAATCTCTTTCCCTTCCCCCAGTAATTTCCTCTCCTTTTCCTAGTAATAAATAATCTCCTAAATTAATTCTTTTAGCTATAAATGCCAGAGCAGGTTCACATACTACCGTAGCTCTTAACTTGGTTAACTCTCCCTCTGAGTAATGAGGATATTTTTTATAAATATAATCGCTAACCACTAGACTCAATACAGAATCTCCTAAAAACTCTAATCTTTCATTATATACAATATGTGATTTTTTATGTTCATTGGCATAAGAGCTATGAGTCAATGCTTTACTCAACAATCCTATATCATTAAATCTATAGTTTATTTTTCCCTCAAATTCATTCAATTTTTTCTCTCTTTCGTACATTCTCATCGAGTTCATACCCCCAAAGCTAGAAAATATTTCTAAGGCCCCGAATACATCGAGACCTATTCTAGATTTCTATTACCTTAATTCATCTATATGATTTTGTATATACTCAACCACATCTCCCACAGTTAAAATCTTTTCAATACTTTCATCTTCTACTTCTAAATCAAATTCATCTTCAATTGCCATAATAAGTTCTACTACATCTAAAGAATCAGCATTTAAATCATCTTGAAAAGAGGAATCCATAGTAATATTGTTTGGGTTTATATCAAATTGTTCAGATATTATTTTTCTTAACTTTTCAAATACCACTAATTGCACCTCCTTTTCATTAATTTTTGTATTTAAGCTTTTATTATTTAACAATATTTATATCCAGTTCTATTTTATCTATTACATCTTCTTCAACCATAATTTTAGCCTGCTTTATAGCATTTTTGAATGCTAATGCATCAGAACTGCCATGGGCTTTTATTACTGGCTTTTTTAAACCCAGAAGTGGTGCACCGCCATATTCTCTATAGTCAAATCTCTGTTTAAAAGCCTCAAATTCAGGCTTTAAAAACAGAGTACTACTTTCAGATGAAAAATTCTTAGTAATTTCTTCTTTCAAAGCTGAAAAAATTGACTGACCTAAACCTTCAGTAAGTTTTAATATAACATTGCCAACAAATCCATCACAAACCATGACATCTACTACACCTTCTGGTATATCCCTTGCTTCAATATTCCCATAAAAATTAATGTTTGCACTCTCAAGCAAACTATATGCTTCTTTAACTAATATATTTCCTTTTTCTTTTTCAGTTCCAACATTTATTAATCCCACTTTTGGAGAAGCAATTCCCAGCACTTTTTCACAATAAACAGAGCCCATTATAGCAAATTGTTCTAAATATTCAGGTTTAGAATCTACATTAGCCCCTGCATCTAATAATATTGAAACTCCACTTTTTGTAGGATATAAAGAAACTATGGCGGCCCTTTCTATGCCCTCAATTCTTTTAACTAAAAATATTCCTCCAGCCAGAAGAGATCCTGTATTTCCAGCGGATATGAAAGCATCTCCAACACCTTCTTTTAAGCTATTTAATCCTACTACCATAGAAGAATTTTTCTTTTTCCTTATAGCTATAGAAGGGGATTCATCATTTTGTATTACTTCATCGGCATGAAGTATTTCTATTTTGTTTCCATGATAATTGTTCTTATCTAATTCATATTCTATAATATCTTTTTTGCCAACTAAAACTATCTCTACTCCTAACTCATTTGCTGCAGCAATACTTCCCTGAACTACTTCTTTAACTCCTTGGTCTCCTCCCATACTATCTACGACTATCTTCATTTTTATCCTCCCATACAAAAATGATTAACACCACTCTTATTAAATATATATTACATAAAATAAAAATGCAACTAAAAATAATAAAAGATAGTGAGTATATTCACTATCTTTTACTTATTATTCAACTTCTATTACTTCTTTGTTGTCATAATATCCACATGCTCTACA
>JAKPAR010000298.1 GCA_029779375.1 Bacillota bacterium
CTTATTAATTGAATCTGTTGAAGTATCTATTTCCTTTTTTATATCTTCCTCCATTAGCTTTAATATATTTTTATATTCCTTTTCAATCTCTTCAGGACTTGCCTTTTCTTCCTTCATTGGAAATATTTCTTCTGAAATATTTAGAGGGACAATCTTGTAGCAATAATTCCCCTTCCTATGTTCTTTGCCTATATTGATGTCATCAAATATGGAATACAATCTTTTATTATAATATTGCTCATTGTTAATACTTTCCTTCCTATCTCCACTGTCCATACCAGAAGAAAGTCTATCAGCTTCCTTTAATATTTCTTGCCATCTGTCCTTTGGTTCATCGTATTTTTCAAGAGTATATATTATATCTTCACTTAATGCTGTTTTTAGATTTTCTTGTAAAAATTGTACTGTGTAATGGGAAGGCAATCCAGCTCGCTTAAAAATCTTTCCTAGGTCATGCAATAGTCCAGCAATGGCTATATCATAATTATCCAAGCCTCACACCTCCTTCTTTTAGTCATGAGGAATATATTTTCTAAAATTTATATGCCTAAATACCCTTTTGGTCTTAACTAATCCATCTTCAATATATTCCTCCACTTCCCTCTTTGTAGTTGAATATATAGGTATTCTATCATTGTTTATGCAATAATCAACTACATAATAGGTAGCACCAAAATCTCCTTGAACTAAAACATAGTCTCCTTCATTTGATTCATTATCTATCCATTTTATTATTTTGTTAATGTCATCTATTGGTAAATCTCCATAAGGAGAAATATTTGACCATATAACCTTAATCTCTTCCGGCATCAAAACTATTGAACTAACCTTTAGCCTATTTTTAGCCTCTTCTATTTGTTTCTCTGTTAATGTATGGGATATTAATGACAATAGCTTCATATATTTCACTCCAAAATTATTGTATAGATTTAACTAATTTTACACATCCAAACCCTTGGGAATTTTTGCTTCCTAAACCGCAGTTTAATGCTGTGTATATTAATTTTTCATCTCCGGATATTTTAAATATTCCACTAGTTCCTTTAACTATAAACTTTTTAAAGTATAAAATATTTTTGGACACCTTATCTTCTACAGCTTTTATTTCAAACTTAGCATTTTCAAAAGATTCATTATAAATCAATCTGGCCTTTCTTATTAAATTATCCTTTATGTACTTTTGAAAAAGGCCATCTTCTGGAAAATAATAAATAGTTTTCTTTCTTTTGTTTAAGCTGACGGTAGAATAAA
The DNA here is from genome assembly GCA_029779375.1 of Bacillota bacterium. Lineage (GTDB taxonomy): Bacteria > Bacillota > Clostridia > Tissierellales > Sporanaerobacteraceae > Sporanaerobacter. The sequence continues at coordinate 1,252 of JAKPAR010000298.1, forward strand.
CCGTTATGGGAGAAAGAGTCCTAACAATAGCTTTGCTTGCTTTTGTATTGTTTTCATTTACAACTATTTCTGCAACCTCTACCCTTTGGTTGTCAATTTCCAGTTCCTTATTGTAAAGGCAGGATTTCAAAAATTCCTTATTAAAATCATCTAC
>JAKPAR010000300.1 GCA_029779375.1 Bacillota bacterium
CGATTAGAAATGTAGATGAAGGATATGACTTATATACGTATTCTAATTTTATGGAACAATATAAAGGGTATAAAGTAGCTGAAATAAATGGTTACAAAAATACCATATCTTTTATTAATGGAGTTACTCTATATGTAGGAGATGTTCAAGGTGATGTGAGCGAGATAAATTTTAGAAGAATACAAATTCGTGAAGCAATCAAATCCCATTTTGAAAGAGAAAGGGAATTATATGATAAAGGCATAAAGGTATTGTCTCTATTTTTCATAGATGAAGTAGCAAAATATAGACAATATGATGAGGAAGGCAATCAAGTCAATGGAATATATGGAGAGATATTTGAAGAAGAATATATGAACATTTTAAATGAATATATAACTTTATTTGATGATTCTTATGTAAGGTATTTAAAAAGCATAGATGTAAAAGAAACTCATAATGGATATTTTTCTATAGATAAAGAAGGTAGATTAGTTGATCCAAAGACTAAGGGCAAAGAAAAAATATCTGATGATGAGTCTGCCTATGATTTAATAATGAAAGACAAAGAGAGATTGTTGAGTTTTGAAGAGCCTACTAGATTTATATTTTCCCACTCTGCCTTAAGGGAAGGTTGGGACAATCCCAATGTATTTCAAATATGTACATTAAAACATAGTGACTCTACTATGAGAAAAAGGCAAGAAGTGGGAAGAGGTTTAAGGCTTTGCGTAAATCAAAATGGAGAAAGAATAGATGGAGAAACTCCAGGGGTAGATGTTCATGATATAAATGTATTAACAGTCATAGCCAGTGAGTCCTATGAAACTTTTGCAAAAGAACTACAATCACAAATTGCTGAAACATTATCAGATAGACCACAAAAGGCTAATGTAGAATTTTTCTTAAACAATGTAGTTAAAAATGCTAGGGGAGAAGAATTATATATAGATGAAACCTTAGCCAATACTCTACATCGTTCTTTTATTAGAAATAGATATGTAGATGATGATGACAACTTGTCAGAAAAATATTATAAGGATTTAGAAGAAGGAAAATTAAAGGTGCCAGAAGAATTTCAAAATTTCAAAGAAGGGGTAATTCAATTAGTAGGGAAAATTTATGTAGAAGGTACTACTCCATTAGTAGAAAACGCAAGGGATGAAAATATAAAAAATTTAGAGGTAAATGAAAATTTTGAGAAAAAAGAATTTAAAGAATTATGGGAAAAGATAAATGTGAAAACAGCTTATTATGTAGATTTCGATACAGATGAATTGATTAGAAATTGTATTGTTGCATTAGACAAGGATTTAAAAGTATCAGATTTGACTTACCATGTAAAAACAGGAGAGATGGAATCTATATCCTCTAAAGAAGAATTAGAAAAGGGAGAGGCCTTTAAAGTAAAGGAAACAGAAACGAATAAGGATTATTCTAAGATTACTGCTACTTTAAGGTATGATTTAGTTGGAAAATTAGTAGATGAAACCAAATTGACTAGAAAGGCCATAGTATATATCTTAAAGGGAATAAAACCAAATACATTTTATTTGTTTAGAAAGAATCCAGAAGAATTTATTTTAAAAGTAGCAAAGATTATAAATGAGCAAAAAGCTAGTATGATTATAGAACATATTACCTATAATCTAATAGATGAAAGATTTGATGCTAATATATTCACAGACAATACATTAAAGGGAACTTTAGGCAAAGATACTATAGAGGTTAAAAAACATATTTATGATTATGTAAGATATGACTCCTATACAGAAAGAAAATTTGCTGAAGCATTGGATACTAGTAAAGAAGTAGTTGTATCTGCTAAATTACCAAGGGGATTTTTCATACCAACTCCTGTGGGTAACTACAATCCAGACTGGGCCATAGTATTTGATGAAGGAAAAGTAAGACATATATATTTCATAGCAGAAACTAAAGGAAAATTAGAATCTCTTGAATTTGACGTTAGAGGTGTAGAAAGGGCAAAAATTCATTGTGCAAAAGAACATTTCAAAAAAATAAGCAATGGCACTGTGAAATACGAAGCTGTGGATAGTTATGAGATGTTGATGAAAGAAGTAATGGGGAGATAGGTGGCAAGGGGGTGGCAAGGGGACGTTTTGTTTGCCACCTATAAATAATATATATAATATAAGTATAAAATATTTTTGAATAAGTGGGGGAGGGAAGATATGATTAAGTCTCATGTAAATAAAAAAAGGCCCAAAAGTGTTTTTAAATTTGTTGCAATAATGGCAGCTATAATAATGGTTATATCTAGTTTCTTTATTAAGAGCAATAGGGTGAATACCTATGCCATAGCAGAACCAGCATATCCAACAAAAATTAAATTTGATGATTTAGATGAAAAGATAAATAGAAGAGAAGATATAGATGAAAAATTTTTAAAAAACCTTAAGGATTTTTCAATTAAATCCTCTTCATTAGTACTAAGGGAAACAGATAAAGATATAAACAGTCTTTATTCTCCAATAAGTTTATATATGGCTTTATCTATGGTTTCTGAAACAGCTAATGAAGATACTCAAAAAGAGATTTTAGAAGCATTGAATATGGATAATATTGAAATGGTAAGAAGCGAAACGGGGAAATTGTTTAGAAGACTTTATTATCATAATGAAATAGGGAAACTAAGCATTGGAAATTCGTTATGGCTAAATAATGGTGTTGAGTTTAATGGTGATTTGCTGGATTTATTGGCAAAAGAATATTATGCTAGTTCTTTTAGTCTTGATTTTAATGATAAAGAAAGCCCTAAAAG
>JAKPAR010000302.1 GCA_029779375.1 Bacillota bacterium
CTATTTCCTTTGGCCCTACTACTACATGGCCAAATTCTATGCCTCTAACTGTTTCTACAACAACATGGTCATCCTTCTTTATATCCAAATCATCAGGATCAAAATAATATATCTTTCCTGCCTTTTTAAATCTTACACCTACTACTGTTACCATATTTATTAAACCTCCTGCATATTTAAAAGCATAGTCTCTACTGCTAGCTGAAAATTCACATTTTGTTCAATAAGCCTTTTAGTATCCATTACATTATCTATTATATCATTAATCTTTTCTGTGTCTAAAAAAGTTTCATTAAATAGCAATTGAATTTTATCCCTATTTAATATAAGATTTGGATTTTCTGTTTCCTTATAAATTAGTAGATCCCTAAACCAATATAGTATAATGTCCATAATTTCCTCTATTTGATCCTTATTTTCAACAAAAAAATCTATGGAATTAAATATATTTAGTCTATCACCTTTTACCACGCTGTGAATATGATTAATAGTATTATCACGTAAATTAAAAAATTCCTGTGACTGTGAAAGATCTATTGATTTACCTATACTTCCCTTTGTAAAATGAGCAATAAAACTAGCTTCTTCCTTATCCTTGCCATATTTGTCCACCAGTAGCTCCACTATTTTCCCATTTTCTACAGGATTAAACTTTATAATCTGGGTCCTTGAAACTATAGTAGGTATAAGATTTTTCATATTGGAAGTTATAAGGATTATATTAACATAGGATGGAGGTTCCTCCAAAGTTTTCAGGAGGGCATTTTGAGCCTCCATCCCCATTTTATGGCAATCATCTATTATTACTATTTTTCTCTTACTTTCTAAGGGTGAAATGCTCATAGATTTAATTAATTTATCTATGATTTCCTTTTTAATCAAGCCCTTTTCCGGCTCTATGAATTCCAAATCAGGATGATTAAAGCTATCAAACTTTAGGCAAGAATTGCAAGAGTTGCAGGGTTCTGTAGCAGATTTTTTACATAAAAGGGTTTTTGCAAAGGTTAAAGCTACCAGCTTTTTTCCTATGGCTTCTTCTCCTACAAATAGATAAGAATGAAATATATTATCCTTTTCTATAGCCCTTTGTAAAACCTTTATGGTTTTTTCATGTCCGTAAATATCTGAAAAGTTCATTATTATCACCTAGATTCTTTTGAAGCTGTCCATATCCAATATGAACAGATTTGCTCCCCCTACAGTAATCT
>JAKPAR010000333.1 GCA_029779375.1 Bacillota bacterium
CTTATAGCTGGTGCAGTACAAAATACACCTAGTTTTGCATCTTTGTCATCAGTTTCAGCAAAATGATCTTTAAATGCAGCATAAGCAAGCATTGCACCTACTATAGCTCCTAATATTTGTGATATTATATATCCTGGTACTAATTTCCATGAAAGATTGCCTAAAACAGCCATAGCAATAGAAACTGCTGGATTTAGATGAGCTCCACTTACCCATCCAGTAGTATATGCAGCTATTGCTACAGCAAATCCCCAACCAGCCGCTATAACAATCCAACCTGAATTCTGCCCTTTTGATTTTTTCAAAGATACATTACAGCAAACGCCACTACCTAACAATATCAATATAAGTGTACCAAAAAATTCGCTTAAATACATAGCCATATTTGACATTTATGATTCCCCCTTTTTAGTTTTAGATAAATTTTCCTAGCTATTCTTCCGTTTTTCATTTATTTATCGGGGGTTTTACACAATCACCTCCTAAATTTAGTCTCTTGTATATCTCTATGATATAAATAGCGATTTTATTTGCATTTTTCATTTTTTCTAAAAAATCTTTTATTATTATTTTCATATATTATAACAATGAAACTTTCCTATTCATTGCAAAAAATATCTTTCCTACTCAATTTAAGTAACATTAACTAATTTAATTTTTGATTTCTTTTTAAAAATTCCCACATTAGAAAAACCCATCATTTTTACCTATAATACCATCATATCATCAAAGTAGCTAATTTTAAGATAAATATAATATTTGTATTATTCACGTAAGATGATATAATCAATTCAAGAATGTATTAAGCAGTAAAAATATTATATTAGGAGGATAAAAATGATACTTGGATTGTTGATTACAGTATTGGTATTTGTTTTTATACTTATGATATTTTTATTTGTAGGAGTGACTATAACATTTAGTTTGTTTGCAAAATTATTGGCTCCATTTGCATTGATAGGCTTGGGCATTTATCTTATTGACAAAAACAATAAGGTCTAAATATTAAAAATGTGATATAATATATATAAACAACTTAATAAGGAGGCGGATATGAAATGACTAATATACTACTAGATGATGTTGTATCAGCCTTAACTGAACTAAAAAATGAAGTAAATAATATAGAAAATAATATGAACCGCTACCAAAAAAATATGACCAAAAAAATTCAGACTATAGAAAAAAAGATAGATACTAAAAATAACAAAAATTTAGACAATCAAGTATGGATTAATGAATACTTCACATGGATGCATATGAATTAGATAAAGCCTACAAAAAATTGTAGGCTTTAATTATTTTCAAAACCAGCCAAAACTCGCTCCATTGGCTTATGTATGATGAGTAGGTCTATAAGCCGAGTTCTGTCTTAGACGGTCATCTATCTAAGACCTATTGTTGCCAATAGGTTCTTGCGACCTACCTACGGGACGACAACGGGCAGCTGTCTTTTTATGTCCCTACTTGGTCTTGCTCCAGATGGGGTTTACAGAGCCAACTAGTCGCCTAGTTGCTGGTGAGCCCTTACCTCACCTTTCCACCCTTACCTATTGCTAGGCGGTATATTTCTGTTGCACTATCCTTGGGGTCACCCCCACTGGGTATTACCCAGCATCCTGCCCTATGGAGCTCGGACTTTCCTCATGCAAAATGCACGTGACCATCCGACCTACTCATCTCTTCAGTTTTTCAGCATAAATACTATAACACATATATTAAACTATTGCAAAGGTAATTTTTGTGAATTATCTACAAAGTACAAAATTCTACCACAATTTTCACATTGAACTATTTCATGATTCTCTTTTACTTTATTTATCAAATAAGTTGGCAATATCATATGACATCCACTGCATTCATCTCCTATGATTTCTGCCATAACCTTTTCCTTGTTATTTTTAATATTTTTATATTTTTCATATATCCCTTTTTCTAATTTTGAAGATATTTCATATATATAATCAATTTCTTCTTTTGCATTTTGCCTCAACTCATCGGTAATCATCTTGTATTCTTCAGCATATCTTTTAAATTCTTCTTTAATATTTTCGTATTCAACTTCTATCTTTCCCATATCAATTTTAAAATTTTCTATTTCTTCTATTAAAGATATTATCTCCATTTCTATATCATTTATGTCTTTTCTTATATTTTTACTTTCTTTATCCATATAATCTAGTTGTTTTAAATCTGTAATAGTTCCACTATATAACTCTTTCTCAATTTCGTCCAATTGAAAATTTAAATCTCTTAATGTTTCACTGTTTTTAATTAGCTTTTTATCACTTTCATCTATACTTTTTTTCCTGTTCTCTAACTTTAATTCTAAATTTTGAATTTTAATAGTCATATTTTCTATATGACCTTTTTTAGCCAATTCCTCTAACTTTGCTTTTATTTTTTTTAATTTTTCATCGTGCTTTTGAAGTTCCCACAACAAATCTAGTTGTTCCATAATTTTTACCCCCATTTTCAATATATTTTGAATGGAGCGGTACTTTTTTCGTGTATAAACACCTCTACATTTTTGTTGGTTTCTTTCAGAATTTTTTCCTTAATAATAGGTAATATAACTTTTTCAGTATTGAAATGATTTCCATCTATAAGTACAATCCCTAGTTCATTGGCTAATTGCGCTTCATGATATTTTATATCACTAGTCAAATATAAATCTGCTCCACTCTTGTAAGCAGCATATATAAAATCTCCACCGCTTCCACCACATAAAGCAACTCTTTCAATGTTCTTATCTGTTTCGCCATATACCAATAAATTGTCAGCATCTAACTTCTCTTTTACAATATCCAAAAACTCATAAAGGCCCATTTCTTTTATATTTCCTACTCTTCCATAGCCATACAAAATACCATCCATTCCTTCATAAGATGTCTCCAGTACTTCCATGTCTTCTAATCCCAGTAGTTCAGCCAGTATATCATTTATTCCTCCAATTGCTACATCCAAATTTGTATGAGCATTATATACCACTATATCTTTTTTTATAAGATCACATATAAGCTTTCCTTTATAATTGTCTGTAGTTATTTCATAAATAGGATTAAACAAAATTGGATGATGAGTAATAATCATATCTACATTTTCTTTTACAGCTTTTTCGTATGTATTCATATCTAAATCCAAAGATACAAGTATTCTTTCTACCTCTTTCTCTCCATCTCCTATCTGAAATCCCGTATGATCCCAACTATCTACTAAATAGGATGGTGCCCACTCATTCATAATATTCATTATATCAAAAGCTTTCATAACATCTTAACACCTCTCTATATTGCCTCAATTTTTCAATAAGTTCTTTTTTTCTCTCTACAGCTTTTTCTGATTCTTCACTATCTAATTTTTCAAGAATGCTTTCAGTCTTCTTAATTTTATATTGTATGTATTCTTTCATTTGTAAATCTCTTTTGTCGACTAATTTCTTACTTATTTCGTAATATATCTCATCTTCTACATAGTCCTTTCCGTGTTCTGCATATATTATCTCATAATATTTATCTTCTTCTTTAACTATTTTTTCATCTATTATCTTAAAATTGTTGTTGTATAAATATCTTCTCAATTCATCAGCAGCAATCATAGGCTGTAAAATAAAATTGTTTATAGTTTCAGCTATTTGTACATTGGATTTGATTATATCTATAATAAGTGGTCCTCCCATCCCAGCAATTATGACAGTGTCAACTTCAAAAGGTTTTAAAACCTCTAAACCATTACCCAATCTAGTTTCTATATTCCTTTCATATCCCAATTCTTCAATAATTTCCTCTGCTTTTTTCAGAGAACCCTTACTTATATCATTTGCTATAACTTTTTTACTTATATTTTTCTCAATTAAATAAACTGGTATATATCCATGATCTGTGCCTATATCCGCTACTATAGAATGATTTTTAACAAAAGTTGCAATACCTAAAAGTCTTGGTGATAACTTCATATGTTTTCCTTCCTTTTTTTGTAATCTAAAAATTAAAGATTCGCATTGGCGAATCCCTAATTATTCTAAGAAATCTTTCAATTTTTTACTTCTACTTGGATGTCTAAGTTTCCTCAATGCTTTGGCTTCTATTTGTCTAATTCTTTCTCTTGTTACATCAAATTCTTTTCCTACTTCCTCTAGAGTTCTTGCTCTTCCATCATCTAAACCAAATCTGAGTCTCAAAACTTTTTGCTCTCTTGGTGTAAGAGTATCTAATACATCTAACAATTGTTCTTTCAAAAGAGTATAAGTAGCTGCTTCTGCTGGTGCCTGAGCTTCATCATCAGGTATAAAATCTCCCAAATGACTATCTTCTTCTTCTCCTATAGGTGTTTCCAATGAAACTGGCTCTTGAGCTATCTTCATAATTTCTCTAACTTTTTCTACATCCATATTCATTTCTTTAGCAACCTCTTCTGGCGTAGGGTCTCTACCCAACTCTTGCACTAATTGCCTAGACACTCTCATAAGTTTATTTATCGTTTCTACCATATGAACAGGTATCCTTATAGTCCTAGCCTGATCAGCAATAGCCCTAGTAATAGCTTGACGTATCCACCAAGTAGCATAGGTGCTAAACTTATATCCCTTTGTATAATCAAATTTTTCTACAGCTTTCATAAGACCTAAATTACCTTCTTGTATTAAATCAAGAAATAACATACCTCTTCCCACATATCGCTTTGCAATACTCACTACAAGTCTTAAATTTGCTTCAGCAAGTCGTTTTTTAGCTTCCTCATCTCCATCTTCCATTCTCTTTGCCAATTCTATTTCTTCTTCAGCGGTAAGAAGTGGTATTTTCCCTATTTCCTTCAAATACATTCTAACTGGATCATCTACACTAATTCCTTTTGGAACTGACAAATCTTCTTCTTTTATATCTGGAACATCTTCATCGCTTTCATCAGTTTCTAACAATATCTCATCATCTTTTTCACCAACTATATCTAT
>JAKPAR010000337.1 GCA_029779375.1 Bacillota bacterium
GGATGTTTTTTTCAATACATCTTTTGACTCCATCAATCATTTGAGGAGGTATATTTCCCCTTCCTAAAGCTTCAAGTACTATTCCTTTATAATCTGAATCTATACAATAATTTATAATATCTGAATTCATTCCTGGAACACATTTTAAAAGCATAACTTTTGTTTCAATACTATCAGTATCTATAAAATCTCTTGACAATATATTTCTATAGAATATGACTTCATCATTGTCTACTATTCCAAGTGGACCAAATTCTGGAGATTTAAAAGTATCTAAGGCTAATGTATTTGTCTTAGTTACTTCACTTGCTGCATTTACTTCATTGTTCATGACTACCAAAACACCTTTATTTTTAGCCTTTTCTGAAATAGCTGTACATATAGCTGCTGAAAGATTGCTAGAACCATCATATCCTAGTTCAGAACTATTTCTCATAGCTCCAACAACTATTACAGGTTTTTCTGATTGTATAGTTAAATCTAAAAGATATGCAGTTTCTTCTAATGTATCTGTACCATGAGTTACAACAATGCCACAAATATCATCTCGAGAAATCGTTTTCTTTACAAGAGCATCTAAATCCATCATCATTTCTGGCGTGATGTGTGGACTTGGATAATTTCCAAAATTAATTATTTCTAATTCAGTAAATTTTTCTACATTAGTGACCATTGCTAGAATTTCTTCGCTAGTCAAAGCTGGAATAGCTGCATGAATACGTGGATCTACTTTCATTGAAATAGTTCCGCCAGTAAATATTATTGCTACTTTGTTAGAAGCAGACATTTTTTAGCCCCCTTATATATTAAAATTGTTTCTAATAGCATTTTACCACGAATTTATAATATTTGCATAAAAAAAGAAAAAAAAAGACTCCTAAAAGGAGTCTTTACATCCACAAGGGATGTCACATAAAACCGTTCAAAAGGGGTATTGGGAATAGAGATCTTATTTGAGGTTACCAGGGGGATAACCACAAACAAATTATAGCAAATTCCGACATGTTTTGCAAGACTTTTTAAAAAAAAATTTTAAAATACTTAAAAAAATATGTACCAATAAACTATGCCTTTAATAATATCTAAAAATTATATATAATATTATTAAATTGTTTATAATATAAATATAACAACATAAGCATAGGGGGGTAAATATGGAGGAAAGAGTTAGAAGTACAATGGACAACTTAAGGAAAAATGGGTTTGAAGTTAAATTTTTCGACAATATCAAAGAAGCAAAAAACGACATAATTCGACAAATACAAGTTGATGATACTGTAGGTATTGGAGGTTCTATGACAGTGTTCGATATGAACATTTATGAGGAGTTGAAGGAAAAGGGAATAAATGTGTTTTGGCATTGGAAAGTTCCTGACGAGGAAAAAATGCAAGCTAGAAACAATGCTGATAAGGCAAAAATCTATATTACAAGTACAAATGCTATTACAGAGGATGGAAAACTCATAAATATGGATGGTGTAGGAAATAGGGTTAGTTCTATGTTTTATGGGCATGAAAAAATTTATATAATCGCAGGAATAAATAAAATTTGCAAAGACTATGAAGGAGCAAGAAATAGAATAAGAAATATAGCTGCACCTAAAAATGCTGAAAGATTAAAATTAGATACTCCATGTACTATTACTGGAAAGTGTGTGGACTGTAGCTCTCCTTCAAGAATATGCAATGTAGAAGTGATACTTCATAAAAAACCTTCCAATGCGAATGTATTTATTTTTCTTGTAAACGAAGAACTAGGATATTGAGCTAAAGATGATGAGGTGATAAAGTGGAAATATATTTAGACAATTGTGCTACAACTAAACCAAGGGAAGAAGTAATTGATGAAATAAATTATATGCTAAAAACATGTTATGGAAATCCTTCTTCTCTTCACAGATTGGGACTAAATGCTGAAAAAAAAGTCAATGAATCTAGAGAGATAATAGCTAATTTTTTAAATGTCAGAAAAGATGAAATATATTTTACTTCTGGTGGAACTGAAAGCAACAATTTAGCTATTCAAGGTATAGTAGAAAAAAATATAAGATCAGGACGTCACATTATTACAACTAAAATAGAACATCCTTCAGTATTGAATGTTTTTAAGTATTATGAAAACAAAGGTTACAATGTGACATATTTAGATGTAGATAGATATGGTTTTATAGATCTAGAACAATTTGAAAATAGTTTAGATGATTCTACAATCCTTGTATCCATAATGCTTGTAAACAATGAAATTGGAACTATTGAGCCCATTTGGCGTATTAGAGAAATATTAAAAGATAAAAAATCTAATGCACTATTACATGTAGATGGCATACAAGCTTTTGGGAAAATACCTTTGTATTTAAAAAAATGGGAAGTAGACACATTTTCTTTTAGTGGACACAAAATTTATGGTCCTAAAGGAGTGGGTGGCTTATATATACGAAAAGGTGTTAATTTAGACCCTATAGTATTTGGAGGGAATCAAGAAAAAGGATTGCGTTCAGGAACTGAAAATACATTAGGTATTGTAGGAATGGGCTGTGCTGTTGACATAATGAGTAGAAATTTTCATGAGGAAAGGGAAAAAGTTGATGAACTTAAAAAATATTTCGTTCAAAGAGTGTCAGAAGAAATATCTGATATAAAGGTAAATAGTGGTGTAGATGAAAATTTTTCTCCATATATAGTCAATGTAACTTTTTTAGGAATTAGGGGAGAGGTATTGTTACATTTTTTAGAAGATAGTGGAATATATGTTTCTACAGGTTCTGCTTGTTCTTCCCATGGAAAAGGTGGCAGTCATGTTTTAAGTGCTATTGGGCTTAAGAACAATGAGATAGAGGGAGCTATAAGATTTAGTTTTTCATATTCAAATACAAAAGAAGAAATTGATTATGCAGTAGATAAGCTTAAAAACTCAGTATCAGATATAAGAAAAGTAACTATGAGGTGATTGTGTGGATAAAGTGATAAGTGTTAGTTTAGGAGAAGTAGCTTTAAAGGGTTTGAACAGAGGATATTTTGAAAATAAGTTGCTAAAGCAAATAAGAAGTGCTACAAGAGAATTTGGTTCACCCAATATTTATAAAGAACAAGGTAAAATGTATATTGAAGCAGAAGAAAACTATTTTGATCAGATCATAAACAGACTCAAAAAAGTTTTTGGAATAGTTTATATAAGTCCCTGCATTAGAGTAGAAAAGGATATCGACATTATAGAAAAAGCTTCAATATTGGCTGTAGAGGAAACTTTAGAAAAAAGAGATATAAGTACTTTTAAGGTAAAGACAAATAGAGTGGATAAAGATTTTCCCATAAAATCTCCAGATATGTCAAAAAAAATTGGCAGTGTTTTACTTAAAAATATTGATGGGATAAAAGTAGATGTTCATAATCCAGAACTTTATCTTTATATAGACATTAAAGATAAATGTTATATATATACAGAGAGATATAAAGCTCAAGGAGGGCTTCCTATTGGTACCAATGGAAAAGGGCTTCTTTTATTGTCTGGAGGTATAGATAGCCCTGTAGCAGGATTTATGATGGCCAAAAGAGGTGTAAGCCTTAGTGCAGTCCATTTTCATAGCTATCCTTTTACCAGTGAAAGGGCAGAACAAAAAGTAAAAGAATTAGCAAGACTATTAGCTAGGTATTCTGGTGATATGCATCTTTATAGTATAAATATAATTGATATACAAAAAGAAATTCATGAGAAATGTCCAGAAAATCAAATGACTATCATAACTAGGAGATTTATGATGAGAATAGCAGAAAAAATTGCACAAAGTCAAGATATAAATGCTCTTATTACTGGAGAGAGTTTAGGTCAAGTAGCAAGTCAAACAATAGAAGGCATTGGAGTAACTAATTCGTCAGTTTCTATTCCTATATTGAGACCTCTAATAGGCTTTGACAAAGTAGATATAATAAGCATAGCAAAAGAAATTGAAACATATGAGACATCGATTTTACCTTTTGAAGATTGTTGTACAGTCTTTTTGCCAAAACATCCATTGACGAGGCCCAAATTAGAGAATATTGAAGAAGCAGAAAGAAAATTAGATATAGAGTATCTTGTAGATAAAGCTATTTCAAATGCTATATTTTCAGTTATAGAACCGTAGAAGCTATCACAAAAGGTTAAATAATAAATTAACTTTATTGACAATGAAATCTTTTGTGATAAAATTAAATAGACAGGTATGTCGATAAAAATGGAAGGAGGAGAAGCAGATAACTTGCCTAAAATTGTAGATTATGAAATTAAAAAGCAAGGCATTATAGAAAAAGCTAAAGAAGTATTTGCAAAACGAGGTTATTACAACACAAATATATCAGACATATCAAAGAGCTGTGGAATGGGAAGAACTACAATTTATCAGTATTTTAAAAATAAGGATGAAATTTTTTATTATTCAGCAAAAGATGCATTAGCGGAAATAAAAAGAAAAGTAGAAATTATAGTAGAAGATGATACATTAAGCTTCATAGAAAAATTGAAGAAACTAGTATTTGAAATAACCAGTGAATATGAACATAACTACATTTTTGTATTATTGGCAGAAATATGGATTATTAGCAAAAGAGAAAGAAATGAGTTTTTAGAATCACTGTCAGAGCATATTGAAGATTTTAAAAAGGCTATAAAGGACTTAATTTCTCAAGGTATTAAGGCCAAAGAGATTAAACCTGTTGACAGCGAAAGTATGGCAAATACCATATATTATTTTATTGAATCATTGATAATACAAATATCCACTAGCAACAATGTGGATATAAATAAAAAAATAAGTTCTGTTAATGTTTTAATTGATGGACTAAAAGCTTAAAAATGAAGGGGGAATTTTCATGGCAAGTGTAAAACAAGTTTTGAGCACTGCTTTGATGAATGAAGGGTTAAAGTATATTGAGAAAGATCCAATGGAGAATATGCCTAAATTGTTAGATTGGGCAGAAAAAATCATCACAAAGGAAAACCATAAAAGATATCTAGAAAATTTCAGAGAAATCGTAGCTAATCCTGAAAGCAACTGGTATAAACTTATGGAAAGATATTTTGACGAATTGTCACCAAATACAAGAAAGAAATTCTTAATAAACTATATGGTGAATTCGGGTATAATTGGGATTCCTATGCAAGATAAGGCGAAGAAAAAATACAATTGCAATGTTCCATGGGCAATACTTATGGACCCAACTAGTGCATGTAATTTAAAATGTACAGGTTGCTGGGCTGCTGAATATGAAAAAACAGATTCTCTAAGCTATGATACATTGGATAGAATAATTAGAGAAGGAAAAGAACTTGGAATATATATGTATATATTCTCTGGTGGAGAACCTCTAGTTAGAAAAAATGATTTAGTTAAACTTGCTGAAACTCATAGTGACTGTTCTTTCCTTTCATTTACAAATGCAACATTGGTAGATGAAGAATTCGCTAAAAAACTAGGCGAATTGGGAAATTTCGGACTTGCAATAAGCGTTGAAGGTTTTGAAGATACTACAGATATGAGAAGAGGAAAAGGTACTTTTGACAAAGTAATGCATGCTATGGATTTACTTAAGAAAGAAGGAGTAGTATTTGGATTTTCCACATGTTACCACAAATACAATGTGGATGTAGTAGGTTCAGAAGAGTACTTAGATTTATTGATAGATAAGGGATGTATGTTTGGCTGGTATTTTACTTATATTCCAATAGGAAAAGATGCTGTAACTGATTTATTAGCTACACCAGAACAACGTGAATATATGTATCACCAAGTTAGAAAGATGAGAAAAGAAAAACCAATATTTATATTAGATTTCTGGAATGACGGAGAATATGTAAATGGTTGTATTGCTGGAGGAAGAAACTATTTCCATATAAATGCTAATGGAGATGTTGAACCTTGTGCATTTATCCACTATTCTAATTTAAATATAAAAGATGTAAGTTTGGTTGAAGCACTTCAATCACCATTGTTTATGCAATATAAAGAAAATCAACCATTTAACGAAAATCACTTGAGACCATGTCCATTGCTAGACAATCCTGAAAAATTGAGAAGTATGGTTAAAAAATCAGGTGCTTATTCAACTCAACCTATGGATAGAGAAGAAGTAGAAGATTTAACTGCTAAAACTGAGGAAATATCAAAAGAATGGGCAAAAGTAGCAGATAGGTTATGGAATGAATCTCAAGCCAAAAAAGCAAAAGAAGCTGAACAAGAGGCTTAATTTATAATGAAAAATTAAATAAAAATAAGCTGGTGTATTCCAGCTTATTTTTATTTAATGATGAATAATACTATTATCTTTTCTTGCACTGGAGCTCTTAAAATAATATAATTATTCTGATGGGTATGATTTACTTTGGCTGAATGAGGGTTTAGCTATTATTATCTTGGCTATAATTATATCAATGTCTATTTTACAATGGAAAATATAGTGGAGTCTACGGGAGTGATGATATGCAAATGAAAAAAACTATTCTTATCATATCGTTAATAGTTTTAAGTTTTCTAACAGCTTGTTCTAACAAAGATTTAAATATTGGTGATAGTGAGAAGTTGGTAGTATCTGCAAGTTTTTATCCTCAATATTATTTAGCCAAAGAAATTGGGAAAGATAAAATAAACTTAAGCTCTATAGTTCCCAATGGAGTGGAACCTCATGATTTTGAATTGACTATAAAACAGATAAAAGAAATACAATCAGCAGATGTACTTATCTTAAACGGTGCCAATATGGAACACTGGAAAGATAAATTGCTAAAATCAATAAATACACAAGATATAAAAATAATAGAGAGTAGCAAGTATGTAGATGTTATTAAAACAGATGGGATAGAAGATCCTCATATTTGGTTGAATCCTAAAAATATGGCTAAGATAGCTTACGAAATAAAAGAAGTATTTATAAAAAAGGATGCTAAAAACGCTGATTTCTATGAAAGCAATTATAAGGAATTGTCTAAAAAATTAATGGAGCTAGATAAAAATTATGAAACTATTTTAAAAGATAAGAAAAGAGATGCTATATTGGTTTCTCATGCTGCTTTTTCTTATTTAGCCAATGAATATGGATTTAAACAAATTGCTGTTACTGGTATAAGTCCTGAAGAAGAACCTAGTCCTGGAGCTATGGCAGAGCTTATAGATATGGCTAAAGCTGAGAACATGAAATACATTTTCTTAGAAACTTTAGCTAGTCCTAAAACTGCAAATATTATAGCTGAAGAAGCTAATTTAGAAGTTTTGATTTTAAATCCAGTTGAAGGACTTACAGAAGAAGAACAAAAAAGTGGTGAAGATTATATTTCTATCATGGAACAAAATCTACTCAATTTAAAAAAGGCATTGGTGGATTAAAATGGGAGAAAAAATTGTAAGTGTAGAAAATTTGTATTTTAGTTATGGGAAAAATAAAGTGTTGGAAAATGTGAATTTCGATATTGAAAAAGGTGATTTTGTTGGAATTATAGGTCCAAATGGTTCTGCTAAAAGTACTCTCATGAAATTAATGATAGGAATTTTAAAGCTAGAAAAAGGAAACATAAAACTATTTAGTACTGATATAGATAAATTCAAAGATTTCCACAGAATTGGATATATATCTCAAAATGTAAGAGAATTTAATACAAAGTTTCCTGCTACTGTAGAAGAAATTGTTGGAGCTAATTTGTATAAGAAAATGGGATTTTTCAAAATAGGAAACAAAAAGATATATGAAAATGTACACAAGGCGTTAGAAGTAGTGGAAATGGAGGATTATA
>JAKPAR010000342.1 GCA_029779375.1 Bacillota bacterium
AGATGTTTCCAACAAAGCAGTAGAGGAAACCGCAGGGATAATATTGGAGATAATGAAACACAATTTTGGAGATGATTATGGAAAATAGAAGTATTGTTATATACAATGCTTCTATTTTACTTTTAAAGTGCAAATAAAATTTTTGAAAAATAAAGGATTATAAATAATTTTGTTGTATATATAATATCAAGAATATTTTTAAGTATTTATGTAAAAGGGGTATATATGATATGAATATACGATTAAAAACTGAAGAGATTGAAAGAAACATTCTTTCTCAATATGCAACTTTGAGTTCAGAGACAAAAGGTAGATTAACTTTAGAGAATAAATGCGAAATTAGAACGGATTTTCAAAGAGATAGAGATAGAATCATACATTCAAAAGCTTTTAGGAGATTAAAACATAAGACTCAGGTATTTATATCTCCTGGTGGAGATCATTATAGAACTAGACTTACTCATACTTTAGAAGTATCTCAAATTTCTAGAACCATATCTAGAGCCCTTAGATTAAATGAAGATTTGGCAGAAGCTATAGCCTTAGGGCATGATTTAGGGCATACACCATTTGGCCATACGGGAGAGAATGTATTAAATGAACTTCATCCTGGAGGATTTCGGCACAATGAGCAAAGCTTAAGGGTAGTAGATTATTTGGAACATGATGAGCATAGAGTTGGATTAAATCTGACATATGAGGTAAGAGATGGGATACTCAATCATACAGGAAAAAATTTTCCTCATACTTTAGAAGGATTGATAGTTAGAAAAGCAGATAGAATAGCTTATATAAATCATGATATAGATGATGCTATTAGGGCAAATATTATAAAGAATGAAGATTTACCTAAGGATTGTATAAAGGTATTGGGAAGAAGTCATGGAGAAAGAATCAATACTATGATATTGGACATAATAGAATGTAGTATGGATAGTTCACAAATTTCTACTAGTGATGAAGTAGAATACTATACAAAAAAACTTAGGGAGTTTATGTTCGAAAGAGTTTATTTAAATAAAAATGCAAAATCTGAAGAAGAAAAAGCTAAGTATGTCATTACAGAATTATATGATTATTATTTAAGTCATTCAGACAAAGTATCTAGTCTTGATAGAAAAATTTATGAAGAAAAAAATTTATCTAGAGAAGATATGATTTGTGATTATATTGCAGGGATGACAGATAGATATGCAATAAATTTGTTTTACAATATTTTCATACCTAAACCGTGGGAAAAATATTAAAAAAAAGAAGGAAAACAAAAAGATATGTCGAATATATTTTAAGTGTTTAGTAAATGCATACTGTATTTACTATTAAGGTGGTTGTTATGAGTTATTTGATAAATGATGAAATAATAGAAAGGGTTCGCTCAAGTAGTGATATTGTTGATATAATATCTCAATATATAAATTTGAAGAGGACAGGCTCGAATTATGTGGGATTGTGCCCATTTCACAGTGAAAAGACACCATCTTTTTCAGTATCGCCTACAAAACAGTTTTATCATTGCTTTGGTTGTGGAGAAAGTGGAGATGTTATTTCTTTCATTATGAAAGAGGAAAATTTGTCTTTTCCTGAAGCAGTAAAATTTTTAGCAGACAAACTAGGAATAATTATAGATGAAAAGGAAAACGAGAAAAATGTTGAACTTATGAAAGAAAAAAAGCTTTTATACAATATAAATAGGGAAACTGCTAGGTTTTTTTATTATAGTTTAAAATCTAATGCTGCGGCTTTATCTTATCTAAAAAAGAGAGCTGTAAGTGAAAAGACTATTAAAGTTTATGGTCTGGGTTTTGCAGATGGCAGATGGGATAGTTTGCTTAATTATTTAGTAAAAAAAGGATTTAAAGAAAAAGATTTAGAAATGGCTGGACTAATAATCAAGAAA
>JAKPAR010000370.1 GCA_029779375.1 Bacillota bacterium
GATGAGGAAATAGACGATACAAAACCCTATGAAATATTCCATCCCCTTTATACCTGGAAGAGAAAGATGGTAACCAATTTCTATGCAAGAAAACTTTTAGTAAAAATATTTGATCAAGGAAAACAAATTTACCAATCACCTAATATACATGAAATTAGAAAGTATTGCAAAGAACAAATAGATACCCTATGGGATGAAGTAAAACGTTTTGAAAATCCTCATGAATACTTTGTAGACTTATCTAAACCCTTATGGGATATAAAACAAAAGTTATTAGAAGAACACAAATAAGATAGGCACTTGAAAATTTCAAGTGCCTATCTTATTTTAATCCTATTGGTTTTTCCTCTAAAATCCTTTTTCTTTGGCAATTCCAGATACAAGATTCCATTTTCAAATTTTGCATCAATTTTATCCTGTTCTACATCGTCAACAGGGAAGCTTCTTCTAAAAGAACCAAACCTTCTTTCACGTCTAATATAGTTTTCCCTTTCTTCCCTAATTTCTTCATTTCTTTCAACAGAAATTGTCATGATATCATTTCTTACTTCAATAATTATGTCATCCTTGTTGACACCTGGTAATTCTGCCTCTAATAAGTATTTGTCATCAGTTTCCTTAATGTCCACTCTCATTGGATTATAGGAAAAGAATCTATAGTCCAGCTCATCAAGCATGTCATCAAATATTCTGTCAATGTCAAATATTCTTCTTGATAGGCCTCTTCTATTTCTGTAGGGTGTTAATCCAAACATACTATCCTCCTCCTGGTTTTACTTTGACTTTCTTTGACTTTACTTTAAATATATCATCATATATATTCTTATTCAAGTATCAAATATTATGATAAGAAATAGTAAAAGGCAAATATTGTTAATTTTTTTGACTTTCTTTGTTCTTTCTTATTAAATCTATTTTTTTCTCAAAAAATCAAAAGCGAAGATATTTTTCCTCAATATATATCTTCGCCTTTTGTCTTCTTATTTTTTTATTAATTTTATACCATCAGCACTGTCTACATCATCTTCTGCCACATCTTTATTATTTTCTCCATTAATTTCCACTATTTCTACTTTTTGATCTTTTTCCAAAGCTTTTGCTTCCCAATGTATTACAAAACTTATAATTATCCTTAATAAAGTAACTGCTGCCAATATAAGAAATTCATCCAAGGTTCTTACTACTACAGTTTTTAATATTTCAGCTCCCAGTTTAAATTCTAAAGCCAAGGCTAGTCCCATGGAAAATTCAATTCTTATACTGTCATCTCCATGAAAAATAAACTTGCGCTTTATGAATTTAATAGCTGCCTTATAGGATGCTATGATTACAACAATTACCCCTATCCCCTCTAATATACCGGCAATATAGGGTACCATTCGTGCTAAAAATGCTTCAATTATCATAAAATCCCCTTCTTGTTTGTAATTGTATTTTAAATATAACCTATAAAAGGGGCAGTGTCAATAAATTTTCTGAATTATTCACATATTTAAAAATATTTGGCGGAGAGAGAGGGATTCGAACCCTCGGTGCAATTTCTTGCACAGTGGTTTTCGAGACCACCACCTTCAACCTCTCGGTCATCTCTCCAATGTATTTACCCAAATATTATAACACAAAAGTAGGAAGAAGGTAAACTTCTTCCTTTTACAACTTTAAATCTCCCATGTTGGCATATAGTACTTCCTCTTTAAATTCTTTTATGCCTTTCCCTTTCCTTTTATTAGCTGCTAATTTATTATGATATGAATTGTAATAAAATAGTCTTGAAAATTTTTCCAACCTTTTTTTATTTGCCTTATACTTAGGTACCTGCTCATCCCAGTCATATAACCATAAACTGTCACCAAATAGAAGGGGGTTTTGAGGTATTCTAACCATTTTAATACTCCTTTCACTTAATCTATTCCTACTTTTTCCTACTGTCACTTATAAAACGAAATAGAAGGTAAAAACGTCCAAAAAAATAGAAAAACTTTCAAGATCTTTGAAAAGTTTTTCTACTTCTTCTTTTCTCTTAATTCCTTAAAGAACTTAGACAATATACTACTGCATTCTTCCTCTAA
>JAKPAR010000011.1 GCA_029779375.1 Bacillota bacterium
ATAGAGCAGTTTATGGAAGAGTATCTACACAAATGCTATATTCCAGATGATCACACAGATTTAAACTATCTTCAAAATATCAAGCCTTTTAATATTTTTGAGTATTCCATAAAAAGATTTATGGATTTTTTAGGAATTTTTTGTTTATATGCTTTTACTTTTCCTATCATGGCATATTCAAGAAGAAGAATCAAAAAAGAATCCCCAGGAACTAGTATGTTCAAGCAAGAAAGAGTTGGAATAAACAATAAAGAGTTTAAGTGTATCAAATATAGAAGTATGAGACTAGATGCAGAAGTTTGTGGTGCACAATTTGCATGTCAAAATGACCCTAGAGTTTTTCCTTGGGGTGAGATTATGAGAAAAACAAGAATAGATGAACTTCCTCAAATGCTAAATGTACTAAAAGGAGATATGCATCTAATTGGTCCAAGACCTGAGAGAAAATTTTGGATAGAGCAGTTTGAAAAAGAGATTCCATACTACAATGAAAGACATCTTGTACGACCTGGAATTACAGGTTGGGCTCAAGTTATGTATCCATATGGAGCTGGTGTTGAAGATGCAAAGCAAAAGCTTATGTATGATTTGTACTATATAAAACACTACAGCATTTGGTTGGATATAAAGATTATTTACAAAACTATTTTGGTGGTTTTAGGTAAAAAAGGATTATAAAAATATGCAAGAAAATAAAATGATACTTATCACAGGTGGAGCAGGTTATATAGCAACTCATACTTTAGTAGAACTAAAAAAAGCAAACTTTGATTTTGTAGTTTATGACAATTTGTCAAACTCATCAAAAGAGGCTCTAAAAAGAGTTAAAAAGATAACAGGAGCAAAAATTAAATTTGTAAAAGGTGATATTAGAGATAAAAAAGCTTTGAGAAAAGTCTTTAAAAAATATGAAATAGATTCTGTTATTCACTTTGCTGGACTAAAAGCTGTAGCAGAGAGTGTTGCAAAACCACTAAAATATTATGATAACAATGTTGTAGGAACTATAAAACTGCTTGAAGTGATGCAAGAGTTTGATTGTAAAAAGATAGTATTTTCTTCTAGTGCAACAGTATATGGAAATCCAAAAAGCTGTCCAATAGATGAGAGCTTTGATGTTGGAGCTACTACAAATCCATATGGAACTAGTAAATATATGATTGAAAGAATATTAGAGGATTTATATATAAGTGATAATAGCTTTAAAATTGCTATTTTAAGATATTTTAATCCAGTAGGTGCACATGAAAGTGGACTTATAGGTGAAAATCCAAATGGAATACCAAATAATCTTATGCCATATATCTCTCAAGTTGCTGTTGGTAAATTAAAAGAGCTAAGTGTATTTTGAAGTGATTATGAAACAAAAGATGGTACGGGAGTAAGAGATTATATCCATGTAGTTGATTTGGCAAATGCTCATGTAAAAGCTATAGAATATCTTGGAAATGAGACTTCAGCCTCATC
>JAKPAR010000094.1 GCA_029779375.1 Bacillota bacterium
TTCTCATTTTTAAAAGGAGCGTACTTTACCTTATATACCGATTGACCTATTTCTACAGTTTCATCGCCTTCCAAATTGTCTATATTTTCTTGCTTCAATCTTTGCAAATTTATATTCTTGTCAAGTATTGTGATTTTTTCTCTTGTGTTTGGATCAGATAATTTTTCATAATCTATTCCTAAAATATTAGAAGCTATAGGATTTGAATGAATAATATAGCCTTCCCTATCTATAGCTATAACCCCATCAGCCATATATCTAAAAATTGTATCTAATTTACTTCTCTCTAAATCTATTTCCTTAATAGTATCTTTTAACTTTAATGTGAGATAATTGAACATACTAGCCAGCTGTCCTATTTCATCATTAGATTTAACTTCAACAAATTGATCAAAGTCACCCTTGGCCATTTTTTCTGCTTTAATTGTCACATCTCTTATTGGTTCTGTAATACTACTTGCAATTAAAAATCCTAAAAATACGGTTATAGCCAATGCTAGCAAAGTAGCTTTCGTGAGTATTATCTTTGATTCATCTATATTTTCATATATTTCACTCAAATCTGCTGTCATATAAAGTATTCCCTTTACTTGACCAAATTCATCCACAACTGGATAGGCTAAATGTTTCAATGTAGTATCTTCGTTGTTGTCTTTTACTATGCCCTCACACTTTTTTTCACTTTGAAAGGCTTTTAAAATAAGTGAAGGATCTAAAAATTTATAAACCAGTGCATTTTGTCCTACTATTTTTTCATAGTTTTTTGATGTAGTAGCTATAATAGTTGGCACATTTTCATTGTCTATAACATATAGAGTTTCTGTACCATCTAATCTCCACTCGTTAATTGTCTTTTGAATATCCTTAGCTACATTTCTCCAGTTATCTTCTGAAATATATGAAGAAGTATTGATTATAGTTTCCATATGTTGCTCCATGGTATTTGTTATATGGCTTAACTGTTGATTTTCAAGTTTTTCAACTATAAACACTCCTACTATGACCATGGCTATAAATATTAACAAAAAATATACTATAATAAATTTCCACCTTATACTTGAGAACATTTTTACTAACTCCTTCCGAAGTAGTAGCCTACTCCTCTCTTGGTAAGTATGTATTTATACTCTCCATCTTCATCTTCTATTTTTTCTCTAAGTCTTCTCACTGTTACATCTACTGTACGAATATCTCCATAATATTCATATCCCCATACCTCTTCTAACAACTGCTCCCGGGAAAAAACCTGTCCTGCACTAGACACAAGAAATTTCAACAATTCAAATTCTCTAAGGGTAAGCTCTACCACTTTCCCATCTTTTTTTACCTCGTATTTATTTAAGTCTATAGATAAATCTCCTGAAACTATTATATCCCCATTTGTTGACTCACCATTAGAAAACTCTACTCGTCTCAAATTTGCTTTAACTCTAGCCATAAGCTCTCTCATACTGAAAGGCTTGGTCACATAATCATCAGCACCTAATTCTAATCCCAGTACTTTATCTACTTCTTCTTCTTTAGCTGTAAGCATGAGCACTGGTATTTTTAATTCTTTTCGTATTTCCTTCAAAACTTGAAAACCATCTTTTTTAGGAAGCATAATATCAAGTAAAACTAAATCTGGCGAAGTCTTAAAAACTTTTTCAACAGCTTCTTCACCATCATAAGCCACTTCAACCATAAATCCTTCTTTTTCTAAATTAAACTTCACTATATCAGCAATAGATTTCTCATCATCAACTACTAATATCTTTTTATCCATAAACAAATCACTCCATTTATAGTTTGTCCTATTTTTATTAGCAATTTAATCAATATCTTTAAATTTAACCTTTAATGCCATTTCAACTGACTTTTTGATATTTTTGCCATTGCCAAGACTATCTAACAATGCATTAAATCTATTAAAACCATATTCATCAATTATATCTTTTACTACTTCAAAAGATTTCCTATAAGCCACTTCTTCTCTTATCCCTTGAAAATTGTTATTTAACTCTTCTATGCTTATATTTGAAGTCTCCCCTTTCCCTGCATCCCAACTAAATCCTATAATAGTATTCTCCATATATAATGAAATACCTTCTGTAAGCCACATAGGATAATTCCCTTTTGTCTTTTCATCTACTAAAAGATGAGTAAATTCATGAATATGAGGACCTGTTTCTCTATAAATTTCTCCTGCATTTTCACCATCATCCCCTAACATACTAGGTGAAATGATATTTATTGTCCCGCAATAATATGCCCCCATGGGCAACTCTTTGTTCTTAAATTTTAATATATTTCTAAAATCATCTTCACTATTATAAATTATAACAATATTTTTATCTTTTGGAAAGCACTCAAGTTTGTTACATATTTCATCATAATATTCTTCTAGTACCTCTCCTGTAATACCTGCAATATCTTTGTCTTCATCTTTATATTTTATAAGAAAATGAACGGTATTTAAACTACTATATTTTCTAGTATATTTCAATATTCTTCTTTTTTCTATATTCTTTACAATAGGATAAGTGGAAACTTTTAAAAACCCTTCTAAAGATATGATTAAAAGTACTACAATAGACAGAATTGAAGTATATATAAATAACTTTTTCAAAGATTTTCCCCCTTCAATATTTATATATGTAGAACTTTAACAAATATTCTATTGAAATATTTTCCTAAATAATATATAATCTTTATATAATCTTTAATATCAAAGGGGAGTAGCCAACACAATTAGTCGTCAAGACGGATTTTTCCCGGCTGGTTGTCCTAAATTATAGGAGGCAAGACCTTTGTTTAGACTTATATGTCTAAACAAGGGTCTTTTTTGTTTCACTATATTATTTTATCAGTTTTCAAACATTCATTCAATAGGTTCCCATTAATTGACACTTTAGTTTAATCCCTTTTGATTAGTGGTATACTAACAATAAAATAAAACAAGGAGGAAATATATGGAGTGGTATAGAAAAAATATTGAAAGTACATTAGATGAATTAAATTCTAACAAAAATATTGGATTATCTGACGAAGAAGCAAAAAAAAGGATAGAAAAATATGGTCTAAATGAATTAGAAGAAAAAGAAAAAGCAGGGCTATTTTCTAAAATAATAGCTCAGTTTAAAGACTTTTTAGTGTTAATACTTATAGGTGCAAGTATAGTTTCAATGCTTGTAGGAGAAGTAACAGATTCTATTGTAATACTAGCCATAGTCGTTATAAATGCTGCTTTGGGAATCATACAAGAAGGTAAGGCAGAAAAAGCCCTAGAAGCCCTCAAAAAAATGGCTTCACCCAATGCCAAAGTCATTCGAGATGGACATTTGAGTATAGTACCTGCAAACACACTGGTACCTGGAGATATAGTGGTATTGGAAGCAGGAGATATAATACCTGCTGATTTAAGACTTATTGAAAGTTCTAATTTAAAAATTGAAGAAGCTTCTTTGACTGGAGAATCTGTTCCCGTTGAGAAATCAGCAAATATTGTTCTCGATGAAGAAGTTTCGCTAGGTGATAGAAAAAATATGGCTTACATGAGTACTATAGTCACCTATGGTAGAGGAAAGGGCGTTGTTGTAGGAACTGGTAGCCGTACGGAAATAGGTAAAATTGCTGAAATGATTCAAACTTTTGAAGATGACACTACCCCACTTCAAAAAAAGCTAGATCAATTGGGCAAATATCTAGGAGTTGGTTGTTTAGTAATATGTGGTCTCGTATTCCTGATAGGTATACTTCAAGGAAGAGAAATATTAGATATGTTCATGATCGCTATAAGTCTTGCTGTAGCTGCAATTCCTGAAGGACTACCTGCCATTGTCACTATAGTATTGGCTTTAGGAATGAGCAAAATGGTCAAAAAAAATGCAATCGTAAAAAAACTATTAGCCGTAGAAACTTTGGGTTGTACAACTACTATATGCTCTGACAAAACTGGTACATTAACCCAAAATGAAATGACCGTAGTAAAAACTTATACTGGAAACAAGGTAGGAGAAGTTACAGGAAAAGGGTATGCTCCCAGTGGAGATTTTTATATAGCAAATGAAAAAATAACCCCCCTAGAAAATGTAAACTTAAATTTGCTTTTATCTATTGCTGCTCTTTGCAATGACGCTACGCTGGAATACGAAAAAGAAGATGATATGTATAGAATTGTAGGTGATCCTACGGAAGGTGCTTTAATTACTTTAGCTGCAAAAGCTAATCTACTTAAATCTAGATTAAATGAAAAATATCCTAGAATAGAGGAAATACCTTTTGATGCAGATAGAAAAATGATGACTACATTCCATAAAAATTTTATGGATGGAAAAATAGTATCTTTTACAAAAGGTGCTCCAGATATAGTTCTAAAAAAATGTAATAGCATTTATTTAAATGGAAATATTCAACCGCTAACAGATGATATGAGAAAAAATATTTTAGATGCTAATAGCAATTTTTCTAAAGATGCATTGAGAGTATTGGCCTTTAGCTATAGAACTTATGACGAATTGCCAGAGGATATTTCAACTGACAATATAGAAAATGATATGATATTTGTGGGATTAGTAGGTATGATAGATCCACCAAGAAACGAAGCTATGGATGCTATAGATAAATGCAAAACTGCGGGCATAAATACTATCATGATTACAGGAGATTATAAAGAAACAGCTTTTGCCATAGCAAAAGAATTGGGAATGGCTGAAAGTATTGATGAAGCTATGACTGGAGAAGAATTGAATAGAATTTCAAATGAAGAATTAAAAGAAAAAGTAAAAACAACCAAAGTATATGCTAGAGTTTCTCCTGAACATAAAGTAAGAATAGTTGAAGCACTAAAATCTAATGGAGAAATAACTGCTATGACTGGTGATGGAGTAAATGATGCTTTAGCACTAAAAAGGGCAGACATAGGTGTTTCCATGGGAATCACTGGTACTGATGTAGCTAAAAATACAGCAGAAGTAATACTTACTGACGACAATTTTGCAAGTATCGTATCTGCTGTAGAAGAAGGAAGAATAATATATAGCAATATCAGAAAATTTGTCTTTTTCCTTCTTTCTTGTAACATAGGAGAAATACTAATAGTCTTTTTAAGTATATTGTTTAATTTGCCAGTACCTTTACTCCCTATACAGCTATTGTGGCTAAATCTGATAACTGATAGTTTCCCAGCATTAGCATTAGGAGTTGAAAAAGGTGAACCAGATATAATGAATGTTCATCCAAGGGATCCAGAAGAACCCATTCTGGATAAAACTATGGTAGCAGGTATTTCTGTACAAAGTCTAGCTATAACATTAGCAACAATGCTTGCTTATATTTGGGGACTTAAAACTTATGGAATGGATAATCTTTTGATACCAAGAACTATTGCCTTTACTACGCTTATAACGGCAGAACTCGTTAGAGCTTTCTCTAGCCGTTCAGAAAAGCACACTCTTTTTAAAATAGGATTCTTTACAAATAAAAACTTAGTTTATGCTACACTAATATCTTTCGGCCTATTGATGGCTGTACTATACATTCCAGTTCTTCAACCAATATTTAAAACTTATGCATTGAGTCTAAAAGATTGGGGAATTGTATTGAGGTTTTGTATCATTCCTATTGTAGCAGGAGAGCTAAATAAATGGATAGCTAATAAAACAAGTATATAGCACATTTCACTTTTTCCTTGCATAAACTAAAACAAGGAAGGTGATTGTTATTATGCGAAGAATTCAAAACTCTAAAATATGTCCAATATTAAGTGCTAAACTCTCCTCTCAATCAAGAGAAGAGCTACCTGTAATAGTTCAAAGTTCAAACAATGACTATACACAACTTAAAAGCTTAATTTTTAATTTGTCAGCAAAAGACGTATATACTCTACCTCTTATTGGAGGCATGGCCTGTAATTTGACAACAGAGGCCATCTATAGACTTGCTGATAATCCTAATATAGAATATATAAGTTTCGACTCTAAAGTTTTTGCCCTATTAGATATTGCTACAGCTTCTATTGACGCCAATTTCCCCCATGAAATGGGATATTTGGGAGAAGGGGTGACTGTAGCTGTAATAGATACCGGAACTAGCCCTCACAATGACTTGACAAAGCCTAACAATAGAATAGTGGGATTCAAAGATTTTATAAACAATAAAACATCTCCCTATGATGACAATGGACACGGTACTCATGTTGCTGGAATCATTGCTGGCAATGGTTATTCTTCTAGAGGTAAATATGCTGGTGTAGCTCCAAAAGCAAATATTTTATCCATAAAAGCATTAGATGAAAATGGGAGTGGAAACACATCAGATATTATAAAAGCTATATCTTGGACTATCGAAACAAAAGATAAATATAATACTAAAATAATAAATCTTTCTCTGGGAAGTCCTGCCAACAATCCATGCAGAACTGATCCTCTTTGTAAGGCTGTAGAAAGGGCAGTAAACAGTGGATTGATTGTTGTAGTAGCAGCAGGAAATAGTGGTCCATCAGAAAAATCGATTCTATCCCCAGGTATAAGCCCAAGTGTCATAACTGTTGGTGCTGTAGATGATAAAAGAACTCCAGATCCTAGTGATGACACTATAGCCAATTTTTCCAGTAGAGGTCCTACAAAAGACGGACTCATGAAACCAGATATAGTAACTCCTGGAGTAAATATAATGTCCCTTTCCAATAAAAAAGAAGATGGATATGTTTCTTCAAGTGGTACTTCTATGGCAACCCCTTTAGTATCTGGGTCTGCTGCACTTTTACTAAATAAATATAAAGATTTAAAACCTCATGAAGTAAAAGAAAAGTTGCTAAAATCATGTATAAATCTCAATTCTCCTCCAGAAAAACAAGGTTCTGGAATGTTAAATTTAAAATTATTATTTAATGAGAATAATAACAATTCAAAAAACAACAATCTCTCCAGCCCTAATGCGTTTGGAGGAGAATTGTTTGAAAATATTATTATTCTTTTAATTGTACTATTTTTACTTGATTCTAAAATATAGATATTCAAATATCAATATATAGGGGCAAACTATGAGTCATAAAAAAATAAGAGGAAGAATTCTTCCTCTTATTTTTTTATGTAATATTATCTTCCTAAATATTTAGCTGGATTTTGATGTACCCCATTTTTAATCACTTCAAAATGTACATGAGGTCCAGTGGTGCGACCAGTACTACCAACATAAGCAATGGTTTGACCTTTATATACCTTGGCACCTTTTTTTACACCCAATTTACTACAGTGTCCATATCTTGTCACATATCCATTGCCATGATTTATTTCTACCATATATCCATAAGCACCTTTATATCCTGAAAAAGTAACGGTACCTCCATCTGCCGCCTTTATTGGAGTTCCCGTCTTTGCAGCAATATCGATTCCTTTATGCATTCTCCCATATCTCATTCCATATCTAGATGAAAGAGAACCTCTAGTAGGCATGACAAATGCACCTGTTGCTATAGTTTTAGGAATTGCTTTTGTGCCTTTAACTATCAATCGATCTACTGGTTTAGCTATAACTTCTTCCTTGACTATTTCTCTTCCTACTTCAACACCATTGTGCTTTTCAACTTTAGCCAGCACTTTGCTTTTCCCTGGAGAACCTTCATTTTTCACTTTCTTTTCATTTTTATACATAGAATTGTTGTATTCAATCTTTTCCTCACAAGCTATTTCCTCTTCATACTCTACTTCCTCTACTGTTGCAACTGTTATAAGTGATTTTGGTACTATAAGATTAACTTCATCACCTGGAAAAACCTTTTCTGGATCTTTCCCTGGATTGGCTTTAATCAAATCATCTACTGTCATATTACATTTCTTTGCTATTGTCCAATAATTTTCTCCATCTTCTACTATATGTGTTTTTATTTCATCTGTTCCCTTTGTAATTATAGAAAATACTTCTTCAATATTTTTTATATTTGATAGAGGCACTTCTTTTTTAACTACTTTGACATCTTCTAAGAATTTTATTTCTTTTAAATTTGAATTTTCGCCCTTTAGCTTTTTATAAGGTTCTTTTATCTTATCTAATAAATCCTTTGCTTCTTTCTCAGTTTTAAAAGCTCCTACATCTTTTCCATCAACTAATAAAACATAACCACTCACAAGAAAAGTCATCTTTGCTTTTATATTTTCTTTAATCTTCATTTCCGAAGTAAGCTCATTGTCCCTTGCATGAGTATCTTCAAAATCTAACTTTTCATTTATAACCACATCTATATTATATGTATTTGTTAAAGTTTCTTGTATGTCATCGAATATTTTTATAGCTTCCTCTTTTTCTCTAACTATTCCTATCTCTTCATTTCCAAATCTTACAGAAAAAGCTCTAGTTTTTACTTCATTTACCTTATACATTGTCAATATGAATCCTATCAATAATACTGAAGCTACTGCTAAAATACTAACTCTAAAGTTAAAATCTTTAAGCTCCTTGGACCTGAAATTTTTTAACTGGTCCTTCACCTGTTGCAACTTTTCCGTGGGAAAAACATTTTTGTTCTCTGAATTGCTAGGACCTTCCATAGTAAACTCCTTCCTATATTGGCTTAAATCTAAACCAATAAGTTTTTTGTAACCTTTTTGTAACTTATTTTGTACA
>JAKPAR010000085.1 GCA_029779375.1 Bacillota bacterium
ATACCAAAGGGAAGTAGTATGGATCATCTAACACAGGCAGATATCCGTGTGGTTATGTCCCATGTGAATTCTTATACAAGAAAGAAGCTAAATGACCAATCTCCATTTGATGCATTCAGCTCCAGATATGGTTTTAAATTAATTAATGCATTAGGCATCGAGAAAATTAACCCTAATGATATTATTTTAAAACCAAACCTAATCAAGTAATATAATTTATTGTCCGGGCTTTTCATATTAATTCTAGGGGTCTAAATTAGTCTTACAAAAAGTTTGGATTTTAGTAGACCTCTAAAAATTATGCCCAAGTTTAATTTTTATACTATAATTATAGCATAAAAACGAGCTATTAAAGCCCGTTTTTTAAAAATTAAACTATTTTAAATTGTGTATTTTACTAATTTGTTGGATAGGTCTAATTTAAGTTTACAAAGTCTAATTTAGTTTTACAATTGACCAAATTTATTTTGCCAACTCATATAATGCTTTTGTATATATTTTAGTAATTTTCATTAAATGTTCAATTGAAATATATTCATTCTTTTGATGAGCAACTTCTACTTGCCCTGGAAATACTGGTCCAAAAGCTACTGCATTATTCATTGCCCTAGCATAAGTCCCTCCTCCAATAGTTATAGGTTCACTCTCCATATCTCCAGTTTCTTCCCTATAAACCTTCATAAGTTTTTCAACAAGTGGATTATCCTTTGGCACATACAATGGTTTCATCCCATCCTTATCTTCTACAAGAACAATATTTGTGCCATCTAAACTTTTTCTAATGCCTTCATAGACATCTTCAGCACTAGATTTAATAGGATATCTAACATTTATTGAAAGTCTTATTTCCTCATCAGTAGTTTTAATAACTCCTGGATTAAAGTTTAATTTACCAGAAACATCATCCTCAAATCCACATCCTATTTCTTCCCCATGATGTTTAAATGCTATTTTCTTATTATAAATATTTATAAAGTCGCATATGTCACAATGGCAATTTATTATATTCCCTAAAAATGACATCAAATAAGTAATAGCATTTTCACCTTTTTCAGGAGTACTTCCATGAGCAGAAACGCCCCTTGCCTTTATTTTAACTAATTCTCCTTTACGTTCCATAGAAAGATTATATCCTGTTTTTTCTATAAACTTTATCAATTTTTTATGTAGACTATCTATATCTCTTACTTTCAACAATGCTTCACAATAGTCTGGTACCATATTTACTGCATTTCCGCCATTTATAGACTTAATCTGTATGTCTCCACAAGATATATTTTCAAGTTTTTTAACTAAATCAAAAGCTATTATCCCTTTTTCGCCATGAATAACTGGGAAATCAGCATCGGGTGTAAAAGCCATGTCTGGAGCACTTTCATGTTCAAAATAATACTTCATACATCCCCAACCAGTTTCTTCATTTGTACCAATTATCATTCTAATTTTTTTATTTATTTTAACATTTGATTCCTTTATAGCCTTTATAGCATAAAGACTTGATATAGCAGGTCCCTTGTCATCTAAAGTTCCTCTTCCAAAAATCTTTTCATCATGAATTTCTCCTCCATAAGGTGGGTATGTCCACCCCTCTCCTTCTGGAACTACATCTACATGAGCCAATACGCCCACAGTTTCACTTCCTTCTCCAAACTCAATATATCCTGCATAACCATCTAAATTTTTTGTTTTAAACCCCATTTTACTACCTAAATTCAATATATATTCCAATGCTTTATATGGTCCTTCTCCAAAAGGCATTAAAGTACTACTTTCACCTTCAACACTCTTTATGCTCACTATATCTTGAGTTGATTTTATAATATCTTCTCTATAACTTTCGACCAAATCTACAAAATTCATCATATAACCTCCCTATTAATTTCTTATATATTGTGTATCTTTGATAATTTAATACTTCACTTTCATTATACCTTTACAAAATATTTCCTTCAACATTCTTCTTTTTATTTTTATATAACAAACACTTTCTTATGAATTTTAAAAAAAATAAATGGTTAAACTATTAATAGCAAAATATGAAAAGGTGGGGATAGTTTGCAAAAGAAAAAAATAATTTTTGCTATATCTATATTGGGGATAGTTTTATCATCTTTCCTTTTTTATGATAAATATTTTCCAACTAATATTTTTCATCATATTACCAACTGGGACAGATTTTTAATCTGGGCATTGACTACAATTTTTGTTATATACTATATACAGTTAGACTCAAATCCACAACTAGCCCCATTAGCTCTATCTAATGAAAAAGATGGCTCAAAAGAAAACAATAAGCCTAATACTTCATTTAAAGACGTTGCAGGACTTGAAGAAATAAAAGAAGAGTTGCAAGAAACTATAGATTTTATAAATAACTCACAAAAATATACCAAAATGGGTGCAAAAATACCCAAAGGCATATTATTCTACGGTCCCCCTGGCACTGGCAAAACTCTTCTTGCCAAAGCTGTAGCTGGAGAAACAGATTCAACTTTTTTATATGCAAGTGGTTCAGAATTTGTTGAAAAATATGTAGGCGTTGGTGCTAAAAGAGTAAGAACCTTATTCGAAAAAGCTAAAAAAGAAGCTCCAAGCATAATATTTATTGATGAAATAGATGCTATTGGTGCAAAAAGAAATTTAGATTCTAACAACGAAAAAGATCAGACTTTAAATCAACTTCTAGCAGAAATGGATGGATTCAATACCAGTGAGACAGTAGTAGTAATAGGTGCTACAAATAGACTTGATTTATTAGATGAAGCACTTCTTCGTCCTGGGAGATTTGATAGACATATTTATGTGGGAAATCCAAACATCAAAGCAAGAGAAAAGATATTGGAAGTCCATACTAATAACAAACCTTTATGCAAAGATATTTCTATCCACGAAATAGCTAATAAAACCCACGGACTTTCGGGTGCGGAACTTGCAAATATTGCAAATGAAGCAGCTATAATTGCCGTAAGAAAAAACAAAAACAAGATTGATAAAGATGATTTCAATGAAGCCATTGAACGAGTGTTAGCAGGACTAGAAGTTAAAAATCCATCTATACTTTTAAAAGAGAAAAAGACTGTAGCCATTCATGAATCTGGGCATGCATTAGTAAGCAAAATACTCAAAACCGATATGGTCCAAAAAATATCTATTGTTCCAAGAGGTCAAGCACTAGGATATGTTTTAAAATTTCCAGAAGAAGAAAGATATCTTATGACCAAAAAAGAATTGATGTCAAAAATCACAGGCCTCGTAGCAGGAAGAGCCGCTGAGCAAATAGTTTTCGGTGAAATAACTACTGGTGCAAAAGATGATTTAACAAAAGCTACTCAGATAGCACAAGAGATGGTATGTAGCTATGGAATGAGTAGTATTGGAAACATTTCTATTGATGAATATTATGTAAAAAACAATTTTAATATAATAAAAGAAGAAATAAGAAAAATAATTGATGAATGCTACGAAAATGCCATAAAAATCATAGAAGATAATAAAATAATACTATTTCACATAGCAGATTTACTTATGAAACAAGAATCGATAACCAGCAAAGAATTGGATGAAATATTTAAGCAATATGAATCTAAAGTAAATTATGCAACATAAAAGGTAGGAAATTTCCTACCTTTTACATCTTGCTTTTTATTTCTTCAACTACTTTATCTACAAATTTTTCCACTTCAATTTGACCCAAATCTCCTTCATCCCTCTTCCTTACAGATATCAATCTATTTTCCACTTCTTTTTCTCCAACAACCAACATATAAGGGATCTTCTGTAGTTGTGCTTCTCTTATCTTATAACCTATTTTTTCAGTTCTGTCATCAACTTCTACTCTCATACCATTTTCTTCAAATTTCTTTTGAAGCTCATATGCATAGTCATTGAACTTGTCAGATATAGGAAGTATGGAAATTTGAACTGGTGCCAACCATACAGGAAACTTTCCTGCATAGTGTTCAATAAGTATACCCATAAATCTCTCAATACTTCCAAGAATAGTCCTATGAATCATTACAGGTCTTTGTTTCTCATTATTTCTATCTATATAAGTCAAATCAAACCTTTCTGGCATTTGAAAATCAAGCTGAATAGTTCCACATTGCCAAGTTCTACCTATAGCATCTTCAAGATGGAAGTCTATCTTTGGTCCATAAAAAGCTCCGTCGCCTTCATTTACTATATAGTCAATGTTTTTCTCTTCTAATGCAGAAATCAAGTTGCTAGTTGCCAATTCCCATTGTTCTTCTGTACCCATAGAATTTTCTGGCCTTGTTGAAAGCTCTACATGATATTTAAATCCAAATATGCTGTAAACATAATCTGCCAAATCAATGACTTTTATCAGCTCATCCTTTACTTGACTAGGTAACATAAATATATGAGCATCATCTTGAGTAAAGCTCCTAACTCTCATCAACCCATGAAGAGTTCCTGAAAGCTCGTGTCTGTGAACAAGTCCCAATTCTGCCATTCTTATTGGAAGATCTCTATAGCTATACATATTTGTCTTATAAACAAGTATGGAACCAGGACAATTCATAGGTTTTATAGCATACTGATTTTCATCTATTGTTGTAAAATACATGTTTTCCTTGTAGTGATCCCAATGACCTGATCTATGCCACAACTCCTCATTCAATATTATAGGTGTTTTTATTTCTCCATAACCTCTTTTTCTATGTTCTTCCCTCCAAAAATCCTCTAACATATTTCTTATTACCATTCCCTTTGGATGGAAAAACGGGAAACCAGGTCCTTCTTCATGAATGCTAAATAAGTCTAATTCTCTCCCCAATTTTCTATGATCTCTTTTCTTTGCTTCTTCCAATCTCTCTAAATATTCATCTAAATCTTTCTTCTTCTCAAAACTAGTTCCATAGATTCTTTGAAGCATCTTATTGTGTTCATCACCACGCCAATAAGCACCAGCTATACTCAAAAGTTTGAAAGCCTTAACTTTTTTAGTATTAGGCAAATGAGGCCCTGCACAAAGATCAACAAAATCTCCTTGTTTGTAAAACGAAATAACTGCATCTTCTGGAAGATCTTCAACCAATTCTAC
>JAKPAR010000097.1 GCA_029779375.1 Bacillota bacterium
GTATCTCCAAAATACTTTCTTTTTTTGTGTTGGTGGTACAATATGCTTTCCCATAAAAGTTGCTTTTTTCATTTCCATATTCTTGAATCCATGTTTCATTTTAAAATAATCTAATACAGCCATTCTCTTTTGATTATCTTCAGGTCTATTATATACAGTAAGAGATTTACCAGTTGTGCCTCCTGTATTTCCTACTGCTGCTCTTTTTTTTGGTATAGTTATTACATCATCAATATTTTGCCTTATCATTTCTTTCGTTACTATAGGCAATTTCTTTAAATCATCTACAGACTTAAATGAATTTATATCTATACCTTCATATAATTCTCTATAAAATTTACTTTTTTGTACAGTATTATTCAATAGTTTCATTAGCTCATTAAACTGTAGAGTTTCTAACTCTTCTCTAGAATACTTATGTATTTTATCTAGATATTCTAAATAATCATAATATGCCTTCCCATAGCGATTTCTCTTTGCTTTATATCCATATACTGTAGCCATAAAATTTTGAAAGAAGATTGGTGACTTATCATATATCTTTTGATATTTCATAATCTACACACCATAATATTACTTATACCACTCAACAAACTTTCCTATCCCCTCATCTACACTTGTATCAGGCTTGAATCCTACATCTCTTATCAAATCATCTACATCTGCATAGGTTTTAGGTACATCTCCAGCCTGTAGTGGCAAAAATTCTTTCTTTGCTTCCTTACCTAAATGCTTTTCCAATGTTTCAATAAACTCCATCAATTGAACTGGTTTATTGTTTCCTATATTATAAACCTTATATGGTGCATGGCTTGTACTTGGATCTTGATTAACATTATCATAATTCTCATCTGATTTAGGTGGATTAGCTATAACCCTTACTACTCCTTCTATGATGTCATCTATATATGTAAAATCCCTTTCCATCTTTCCATAGTTAAAAACTTTTATAGGTTCATCATTCAGTATAGCTTTTGTAAATAAAAACAACGCCATATCTGGTCTACCCCATGGTCCATATACTGTAAAAAATCTCAATCCTGTTGTAGGTATTCCATATAAATGGCTATATGTATGAGCCATCAATTCATTAGATTTCTTTGTAGCTGCATATAGACTAACAGGATGATCTACACTATCACTTGTTGAAAATGGCATTTTTTCATTGGAACCATAGACAGAACTAGATGATGCATATACTAAATGCTCTACTTCATTGTGTCTACAAGCTTCTAATACATTCATAAAACCCATTATATTTGATTCTAT
>JAKPAR010000115.1 GCA_029779375.1 Bacillota bacterium
GGTACGAATAATGGTAGGGACTTTAATCGATATTGGAAGTGGGAAAATAGAACCAGAAAGCATTTCAAGCATATTAGAATCTAAAGATAGAAAAAGAGCAGGACACACTGCTAAACCTCAAGGATTGTACTTGGAAAAAGTATATTATTGAAATGAAATATAGTTCTTGACACACCCGGTTCATTGTATTACAATATATAAGAGTGTTTGAATGAAAAATCCACTAGCCCCGGATTTTCGCATATAAACTACTTTACAACTCTGTAGTAAGGAGGGAACTAGATGAAAAGCTACATGGCAAAACCAAACGAAGTTGAAAGAAAATGGTATGTAATAGACGCAGAAGGAAAAGTTCTAGGTAGACTTGCAAGTGAAGTTGCAAAGATTTTAAGTGGGAAAAATAAACCTATTTATACTCCTCATGTGGATACTGGCGATTTCGTTATAATTATAAATGCAGATAAAGTTGTTTTGACTGGAAAGAAATTGGAACAAAAGAGCTATAAATATCATACTGGACATCCAGGAGGACTTAAAGAAGTATCTTATGAGAGAATGATGAAAGAAAAACCTGAAAAGGCAATTGAATTGGCAGTAAAAGGTATGCTTCCAAAGAATAGTTTAGGTAGAAGTATGTATAGAAAATTGAAAGTATATAGTGGACCTGAACACAATCATGAAGCTCAAAAACCAGTTGTTTATGAGTTCTAGTTTTTGAGGAAAGGAGGACTGTAAGTGGCAAACGTACAATATCTTGGAACAGGTAGAAGAAAAAAAGCTGTTGCTAGAGTTAGATTGATTCCTGGCTCTGGAAACATAACTATAAATAAAAGAGATATAGATGAATATTTTGATTATGATACACTAAAAGTTATTGTAAGAGAACCATTGACATTAACTGAAACATTAGATAAATATGATGTAGTAGTAAATGTCCATGGTGGTGGGTATACTGGTCAAGCAGGAGCAATTAGACATGGTATATCAAGAGCATTGCTTGAAGCTGATGGAGAATTAAGACCAGTACTTAAAAAAGCTGGATATTTGACTAGAGACCCAAGAATGAAAGAAAGAAAGAAATATGGTCTTAAAAAAGCAAGAAGAGCACCACAATTCTCAAAGAGATAGAAATACAAAAGCACTGGATTTTCCAGTGTTTTTTTGTAATATGGACAAAAACCTCTTTAATATATTATTTTATATAAATGTATTAGGGAGGTTTTTTTATGAAGGTTTTATATATTAAAAAGAGGTATTTGTACATAATTGCCATTGCTTTTATCTTTATTATTTTTTTTGCTATTTTTCACAAAGGAAAAGTTACTACAACTTATTTACCTATAAATAACAAGATTATAGGAATAGACCCTGGGCATGGGGGAATAGATCCAGGGGCTGTAGGAAGGGGTGGTACAAGTGAAAATGAAATTAATTTATCTATTGCACTAAAACTAAAGAGGTTCATTGAACAGAGTGGAGGAATAGTAGTTATAACTAGAGATAATCCTAATGGTTTGTATACAGAAAAATCAATTACCACAAAACAAAAAAAGAATGAAGACTTAAGAAAAAGAAGAGAAGTGATAGATGAAGGAGATTGCGATATATTTTTAACAATTCATTTAAATAGTTTTCCCCAATCTAAATATTATGGGGCACAAACTTTTTATAAAGATGGATGTGAAAAAAGTAAAAAGTTAGCAGAAATTGTACAAGAAGAATTGAGAAATGTATTAGATAAAAATAATAATAGGCTGCCACAAAAAAGAGATAATGTATATTTACTTAGAGAGGTTA
This sequence comes from Bacillota bacterium, assembly GCA_029779375.1. Lineage (GTDB taxonomy): Bacteria > Bacillota > Clostridia > Tissierellales > Sporanaerobacteraceae > Sporanaerobacter. The sequence goes on from JAKPAR010000115.1 coordinate 1,798, forward strand.
AAAGTCCTTCAATATTGGTAGAATGCGGGTTTTTATCAAATCCAAGAGAAGAAAAATTGCTAACAGATGAGAAATATCAAGAGAAAATAGCTTGGGCTATATATATAGGAATAATAAGATATTTTAATGAGTTAGAAGTAGAAAATTCAAATTAATGTGGATAAATTCTGTGGATACATAAAAAAGATGTGGACAATAAAATATTATGTAAATTAAATCTTTTTTAATACTATAAAATAGCAAAAAAAAAGTTTACATAAGTTATCCACTATATAATGTGGATAATGTGGATAATGTGGATACAATTAAAAAGATAATTTAACAAATAAAAGTTATTTCTAGCTTGATAAAAAAATAACATAATTGTATACTTATTTTAGAGGACAATATAAGGAGGGGGTCAGATGATGGTTTTAAATGTTTGCATTGGCAGTGCATGCCATCTGAAAGGATCATATAATGTGATCAATAAGTTTCAAGATATTATAAAAGATAGGGGTTTAGAAGATAAAGTAGTTGTAAAGGCAGCATTTTGTTTAGGCGAATGTACAAAGGCAGTATCAGTAAAAATTGATGAGGAAGAAGAGATCTATTCAGTTAATGAAAAAAATGCAGAAGAATTTTTTAACCGCCATGTACTAGGGAGGTTGTAAATGTGGAACTATTAAATTTTAACAAGGCGAACTGTAAACATTGCTATAAATGTTTGAGAGTTTGTCCAGTTAAGGCTATAAAATTTAAGAATGACCAAGCAAGTATTGTTGAAGAAAGATGTATTGCTTGTGGTCATTGTTTTATAGCTTGTCCACAAAACGCAAGGAAAGTTGCAAGTGATTTAAATAGTATAAAATCTGCTATACAAGATGGTAAAAAGGTAATTGCATCAGTAGCACCATCTTATATTGGGGCTTTTCCTATGGAAAGAGGAGAACAATTAGTCACAGCACTAAAAAAACTAGGATTCATGTATGTAGAAGAAACAGCTATAGGAGCTGATGTAGTATCGTCACTATATGAGGAAGAGTTGACTAAAGGAATGAGAAAAAATATGATAACTACTGCTTGTCCTTCAGTTAATCTTTTGATTGAAAAATATTTTTCATCTCTCACTAAATATATGCTGCCAATAGTTTCACCAATGTTAGCTCATGGGAAAATGATGAAAGAAGCTTACGGATTAGATAGTTTTGTAGTGTTCATTGGGCCATGTATAGCTAAAAAAGTAGAGGCCAATGAAGTGCAACATGATGATATTGTTGATGCTGTTCTTACTTTTGAGGAATTAGAAATGTGGCTTAAAGATGAAAATATAAATTTATATAAAGAAAAATTTACTCCATTTGATGACAGAGCTACTGAACGAGGTAGGGCCTATCCTATTGATGGTGGGGTGTTGAAGAGTTTTGTTAAAGGTAAAGACAATATAAAATATGATGTCATAAATATAGATGGAGTAGAAGAATGTATAGATTTTTTACAAGCCCTATCTAGTGAAAATATTGAAGGTGTTTGTGTAGAAATGAATGCATGTCGTGGTGGCTGCGTCAATGGACCGGGAATGCCTAAAAATGATTTAAGTAGATATAGAAGAGAAAAGAATGTTAAAGAGTATATAAAATCTAGAGATAGAAGTTTTACCTATGAAAAGATAGAAGTGCCACAAAATATTGATTTCAGTAAAGTTTTTATGGATAAGTCTTTTTATAGACCAGAGATTAGAGAAGAAGATATATTGACAGTACTTAGATCTATAGATAAATACAATGAAACAGATGAATTAAATTGTAGTGCTTGTGGATATGCGACGTGTAGAGAAAAAGCCCGAGCAGTTTTGGAAGGCATGGCAGAAACAAGTATGTGTCTTCCTTATATGAAGGGTAAGGCTGAAAGACTTTCAAATCATATATTTGAAAATAGCCCCAATGCTATATTTGTTATAGATGGAGATTTAAATATTGTTGAGTTTAATCCAGTTTGTGAAAAAGTGTTCAATGTAAAAGCTGAAGATGTTATAGGAAATCCAATTTCTACAGTTATTGATGACAGTATATTCGAAAAAGTAAAACAAACAAAAGAAGATGTTATACAACAAAAAGTATTTTATAAGAAACAAGGAGTAGTTTTGATTCAAAATATTATTCATATTGAGAATGAAGATGCTATGCTTGTCATTATGACAGATATAACATCAGCTGAAAAAGATAGGGAAGAGCTTGATAAAATAAAGAAAAACACATTGGATGCTGCTCAAGATGTCATAGAAAAACAAATGAGAGTAGCACAGGAAATTGCAGGGCTTCTTGGGGAGACTACTGCAGAAACTAAGGTAGTTCTTACAAAATTGAAAGAGCTAGTTCTAAAAGATGGTGATATAAAATGACATATTTTATAGATATTGCCCATAATAGCTTAAATAAAGATGGTGAGGAACTTTGTGGAGATAAAGTAGAAGTAATAAGAAGAGATAAATCTGCTATAGTAGTTATGGCAGATGGGCTGGGAAGTGGTGTAAAAGCCAATATACTTTCTACTTTGACATCTAAAATAGCAATTACTATGCTTAAAGAGGGAGCAAGTATTTATGAAACTGTTGATACAATTATAAATACTCTTCCTGTGTGTAAGGTAAGAAAACTTGCTTATTCTACCTTTACTATAGCTGAGATACAGGAAAATGGAGAAGCTTATTTAGCCGAATACGACAATCCTCCTGTATATTTGCTTAGAGAAGGAAGACTGGTACCCTTAGAGAGAAGAGAAACAGTCATAAATGGAACTATAGTTAAGGAAAGTAATTTCCAATTAGAAAAAGGAGATTTATTTGTCATAATAAGTGACGGTGTAGTTCATGCCGGAGTAGGAGGAGTGTTAAATTTGGGTTGGCAGTGGAACAACGTAGGCGAATACTTAAATAGAGCTGCTATGAATCAAAAAAGTGCAAGAAAAATATCTAGAAATTTGATAGATACTTGTCAGTATTTATATATGGACAAACCAGGAGATGATACAACAGTGGTGGCAATTAAAATAAGAGATAAGGAAGTAGTAGATTTATTTACTGGACCTCCCAAAGATCCATTAAAAGATAAAGAAGCTGTTGAAAAATTCATGTCAGGTTCAGGTAAAAAAGTTGTTTGTGGTGGCACTGCTGCTAAAATAGTTGCTAGGGAACTAGGGAAAAAAGTTATCCCAAATATGGATTTTATAGATCCAGAGGTGCCCCCAACAGCAGAAATAGATGGAATTGATTTAGTAACTGAGGGAGTATTAACTCTTAGCAAGACCATAGAAAAAATGAATAGATATATTGATTCGCCTTATAAAGACAATTTGTTTGAGAGCTTTGACAAAGAAGATGGTGCTTCAAGATTGGCAAGACTGTTAATTGAAGACTGTACTCATTTGAATTTGTGGGTTGGAAAGGCTGTAAATCCAGCACATCAGAATCCTGACTTTCCTATAGATTTAAGTATTAAGTTAAAAGTAGTAAATGAACTTATAAAAACTATGGAAAAATTAGGGACAAAGGTCAGTCTCACTTATATATAGAAAAGGAGTGGAGAAATGGAAAGAGTAAGAAAATTCGAAAGTGATGTTCAATTGATCAAATACGAAGTATTGAAAGAAGTAGCAAAATTGGCAATGGAAGGTACACTTGAAGAAAAAAAAGATGATATTCAATATGTAATAGATCCAGGACCAGAACCACGTACTAGATGTTGCATTTATAAAGAAAGGGAAATAACCAAAGAAAGAGTTAAGTTAGCTATGGGTGGGAATAGGGATATAAAGGGCATTGTAGAAGTATTAGAAGTTGCTTGTGATAAATGTCCTTTAAATAGGTTTTTTGTTACAGAAGCTTGTAGAGGATGTTTAGCTCATAGATGTTCTGAAGCTTGTCCAAGAGGAGCCATTCATCATATAAATGGTAGAGCTTATATAGATCAGGAAAAATGTATTGAATGCGGGAGATGTAAAGAAGCTTGCCCTTACAATGCTATAGCAGATGTTATGAGGCCTTGTAGAAGAGCTTGCCCTGCAGGGGCTATATCTTTTGATGATTCTAAAAAAGCAGTTATCAATTATGAAAAGTGTATACAATGTGGTGCTTGTATTATTCAGTGTCCTTTTGGAGCAATAATGGATAAGTCTTTTATAGTAGATGTAATTGAACTTTTAAAAGAAGCTAAAGAAAATGATGATGTTCATGTTTATGCTGCTATAGCACCAGCTATATCTAGTCAATTTACTTATGCAAAGATAGAACAAGTAGTTTGTGGAATTAAGAAATTAGGCTTTCATGATGTAGTTGAAGTAGCATTGGGCGCAGATATGGTAGGGCTTCATGAAGCTAAAGAATTTGCTGAAACTGTAGAGGAAAAAGGGATAGTTACTACATCTTGTTGCCCAGCATTTGTTTCTTATATAAAGAAAAACTATCCTGAATTGGAGGATAAAATTTCAAATACAGTTTCACCTATGATTGCTATATCAAGACTCATTAAACACATTGATTCTAAAGCTAAAATAGTTTTTATAGGGCCTTGTGTAGCTAAAAAAGGTGAAATAATGGAAGAAGAATTAAAAGGAGATACAGATTATGTATTAACTTTTGAAGAATTAGCTGCTATGCTTGATGCGGCAGAAATTGATTTGGAAAATTGCAACGATGGAGAATTAAACAATGCTTCATACTATGGAAGAATATTTGCAAGAAGTGGTGGAGTGACAGAAGCAGTAGCACATATAATTGAAACAAAGGGTATAGATACTGACTTTAGGCCAGTTAAATGTGATGGCATAAAAGAATGTGACAAGGCACTTAAGATGGCAAAAGTAAATAGATTAGATGGAAACTTCATTGAGGGCATGGCTTGTGTTGGAGGATGTATTGCAGGGCCTGCAAGTTTACACCATGGACCAAAAGATAAAAATGAAGTAGATAAATATGGAAAACTTGCTATTGAAGAAGATATAAATAGTTCTTTAAGAATATTTGAAATTAAGGATATAAATTTAGATAGAAAATAAATATTTTAATTATATATTATTTAATTTATAGTTAAATTTAATATTTTAGTGTATAATAAAGCCAAGACGCTGAACTGTCATTTCGCTAAAATGTGGTTTTGACAGTTCAGATCTTTAGGTTTTTTTATTTAGCAATTTTTAAGAAAGACCTTTATTCTATTTGGTTATAAAAAACCCTTTAAGGGTAAAAATATAAATAATATCTAGGAAGGAGTTGGTTTTAAGTGGAAACGAAGAAAACCCCATTATATGATGAACATGTAAAACTTGGTGGTAAGATTGTTGACTATGCAGGATGGTTTCTTCCTGTACAATATGAAGGAATTTTGGTTGAACACGAAGCAGTAAGAACTAAAGCAGGTATATTTGATGTGTCTCATATGGGTGAAGTAATGGTTAGAGGGAAAGAAGCTTTAAACTACTTACAATATTTATTGACAAATGATATTGGGGTATTGGAAAATAATCAAGTAGTATATACTTTTATGTGCTATCCTGATGGTGGTGTAGTAGATGATTTATTGACATATAAAATTAATGATGAAGAATTTCTATTGGTTATTAATGCATCTAATACAGATAAAGACTTTAAATGGATGCAAGACAATGTAAAAGATTTTGACGTAGTAGTAGAAAACATATCTGATAAAGTTGGGGAAGTTGCACTTCAAGGTCCAAACGCTGAAAAGATACTTTCTAAATTGACAGATGAAAATCTTTCCGATATCAAATTTTTCCACTTTAAAAAAGATATAAATGTAGCCGGTACTAAATGTTTAGTTTCAAGAACTGGATATACAGGTGAAGATGGATTTGAAATTTACACATCAACGGATGGAATTGTAAATGTTTGGAACAGCATATTAGAAGCTGGAGAAGAATATGGAATTAAACCAGCTGGATTAGGCTGTAGAGATACTTTAAGGTTTGAAGCAGGACTTCCACTTTATGGACATGAAATATCTCAAGATATATCTCCAATACAAGGAGGATTTAAATTCTTTGTAAAGCTTGATAAAGATGATTTCATAGGAAAAGATGCATTGGTTGCACAAAATGAAAATATTACAAAAAAAGTAGTGGGATTTGAATTGTTAGGAAAAGGTATTCCAAGAGAAGGATATGATGTAGTAGCAGATGGAAAAAAGATTGGATATGTAGCAACAGGATATTTTGCTCCAACTCTAAAGAAAAACATAGGGACAGCTTTAGTAGATGCTGAATATTCAAAAAAAGGAACTGAATTTGAAGTTATGATAAGGAATAAACCTGTTAAAGCCAAAGTAATAGATAAAAGATTTTATAAAAGAAAATAAATTAAAAAACAAAATAAATTTTAAGGAGGTAATTTTAATGAGAGTTTTAAAAGATTTATTGTACACAAAAGATCATGAATGGATAAAGGTTGATGGGAACAAGGCTTATGTAGGAGTTGCAGATTATGCACAAGAACAATTAGGAGATATTGTATATGTAGAATTGCCTGATGTAGATGATGAATTTGAAATTGAAGAAGCTTTTGGAGCAGTTGAATCTGTTAAGGCTGCTGCTGATATATATATGCCAGTTAGTGGAAAAGTATTGGAAATAAATGAGGCGTTGGAAGATGATCCAAGTTTATTGAATCAAGATCCTTATGAAAATTGGATGATATTGATTGAATTAAGTGATGCAAGTCAATTAGATGATTTGATGAATGCGAAAGATTATGAGAAATACCTTGAAGAGGAGGCATAATATGTATCCTTACATCCCTAATACAAGCGATGATGAAAAGAAGATGCTTGATGCAATTGGAGCAAAGTCTATAGAAGATCTTTTTAATGATATCCCAGATGATGTAAAGTTAAATAGACCTTTAAATTTAGAAAGTTCAAAATCTGAATTAGAGGTTAGAAATATACTTACGAAATTGTCAAAGGAAAATAAAACTGTAAATGATCTTACTTGCTTTTTAGGGGCAGGAGCTTATGACCACTATATACCATCAGTAGTTAATCATGTTATATCTAGAAGCGAATTTTATACATCTTATACACCTTATCAAGCAGAGATAAGTCAAGGAACTCTTCAATATATATTTGAATATCAGACTCTCATAGCTAATTTGACAGGTATGGATGTTTCAAATGCTTCACTATATGATGTAGGTTCTGGTTTAGGAGAAGCAGCTATTATGGCGACTAGTATTACTAGAAAAAATGAAATAGTTGTTTCTAAAACTGTTAATCCAGATGCTAGAAGAGTTCTTAAAACTTATGCTCATGTTCAAGGAATGAAAGTCATTGAAATAGATGATTTAGATGGAGCTACCAATTTAGAAGAATTAGAAAAAAATATAGGTGAAAATACAGCTGCAGTTATGGTTCAAAATCCAAACTTCTTTGGAATAATAGAAGATGTAAAAGCTATTGAAGAAATAACTCATAAGCAAAAGAAAGCTATGCTTGTTGTAAGTGTAGATCCTATATCATTAGGTATATTAAAATCTCCTGGTGAATTGGGAGCAGATATTGTTGTTGGAGAAGGACAGTCTTTAGGAATACCACTTAGTTTTGGTGGACCTTATTTAGGATTTATTGCAACTACACAAAAGCACATGAGGAAATTGTCAGGAAGAATTGTAGGAGAATCTGTTGATGCAGATGGAAATAGAGCTTTTGTACTTACACTTCAAGCTAGAGAACAGCACATAAGAAGAGAGAAAGCATCTTCTAATATTTGTTCTAATCAAGGACTTAATACTCTTGCAAGTGCTGTATATATGGTTGCTATGGGCAAAAAAGGATTAAAAGAAGTTGCTGTTCAAAGTACAGCAAAAGCTCATTATGCATATAAGAGCATGATAAACACAGGTAAATACAAACCATTATTTGACAAACCTTTCTTTAAGGAATTTGCTATAACAAGTGAAATACCTGGAGAAAAGGTAAATGAAACATTACTTAAAGAAGATATATTAGGTGGTTTCCTATTAAATAAATATTATCCCCAATATGAAAATGGAATTCTCTATTGTGTTACAGAAAAGAGAACCAAAGGCGAAATTGATAAATTAGTAAATGTATTGGAGGGGATAAAATGAAAAAGTATGATAAGTTAATTTTCGAACTTTCAACACCAGGAAGAGTAGGGTATACTCTACCAGAATTGGATGTAGAAGAAACTGATATCAATGAATTTATTCCAACCGAATATTTAAGAAGTGAAGAACTTAATTTTCCAGAAGTAAGTGAAGTAGATATCATAAGGCATTATACCAATTTGTCAAATAAGAATTATGGAGTTGACACAGGATTTTATCCATTAGGTTCTTGTACAATGAAATACAATCCTAAAATTAATGAAGATATGGCAAGACTTGATGGATTTGCCAATATCCATCCTTATCAACCAGAAGAAACAGTACAGGGAGCATTAAAGCTTATGTACAATTTGGAAAAGTCCTTATGTGAAATCACTGGAATGGAGAGAGTTACACTTCAGCCAGCAGCAGGTGCTCATGGGGAACTTACTGGTTTGATGCTTATTAAAGCATATCATGAAAATAGAGGAGATACTAAACGTACTAAGATAATAGTGCCAGATTCAGCTCATGGAACAAATCCAGCAAGTTCAGTAATGGCAGGATTTGAAGTGATAGAGATAAAATCCAATGAAAATGGATTGGTAGATATAGAAAGTTTAAAAGAAGCTTTAAGTGATGAAGTAGCAGGTCTAATGCTTACTAATCCAAATACATTAGGTTTATTTGAAAAAGATATAAAAGAAATTGCAAGACTTGTTCATGATTGTGGAGGACTATTATATTATGATGGAGCCAATGCCAATGCAATTATGGGTATCACAAGACCTGGAGATATGGGTTTTGATGTAGTGCACTTGAATTTACACAAGACTTTCTCTACACCTCATGGTGGAGGAGGACCAGGAAGTGGGCCAGTAGGAGTCAAAAGTCAATTGGTTGAATTTTTACCTGTACCTATTGTAGAAAAAGATGGAGATAGATATTATCTTGAATATGATATACCAAATACTATAGGGAAAGTTAAAGATTTCTATGGACATTTTGGAGTATTGGTTAAAGCCTATACTTATATTTTGACTATGGGTAGCGATGGACTCAAGAAAGCTAGTGAAATGGCTGTATTGAATGCTAACTATTTAGCAGCTGCATTGAAGGAAGATTATTATCTTCCAATAGAAAGAACATGTAAGCATGAATTTGTACTAGGTGGGTTAAAAGAAGAAACTTTAGATGTAGCTACTTTAGATGTGGCTAAGAGACTTCTTGATTTTGGTTTCCATCCACCAACAGTATATTTCCCTCTTATTGTTCATGAAGCCATAATGGTTGAGCCTACAGAATCAGAAAGTATAGAAACACTAGATGAATTTGTAAAGGCTATGAAAGAAATAGCTAAGGAAGCTAGAGAAAATCCAGAGATACTGAAAGAAGCACCTCATGATACTCCTGTAAGGAGAATAGATGAAACGAGGGCAGCGAGAAATCCAATACTTAAATACGAAGGGTAGGTGTTTTCTTTGCAGAAAAACATAGCAGTTATAGGAGCAGGCCCTGGAGGATATGTAGCAGCTATTAGAGGAGCACAATTGGGAGCAAATGTATATTTAATTGAAAATAGAGAAGTAGGGGGAACATGCCTCAATAGAGGCTGTATCCCTACTAAAACATATTTTAGAAATGCTGAAATAATGACTACTTTAAAAAATAGCGAAGAGTTTGGAATAAGTGTAGATAATTATCAATTGGATGGGAAAAAACTTCAGAATAGAAAAAATGAAATTGTTGGCCAATTGGTAGGTGGCGTTGAAAAGTTAATTGAGTCCTATAAAAATATAGAATTCATAAATGGAAAAGCTAATTTAAAAGATAAAAATACAGTTTCAGTTAAATTGTGTAGTGGAGAAGAACGAGAAATAAAAGTAGACAATATAGTTATTGCTACAGGCTCTAAACCTACTATGACAGAGACAAAGGGTATAGAATTGGAAGGAGTAATCACTAGTGATGAACTTCTTTCTATGGAAGAAATTCCAGAAACCTTGATAGTTGTAGGAGGAGGAGTTATAGGAGTTGAGTTTGCTAGTATCTACAATGGTCTAGGTTCTCATGTAATACTTTTAGCTTCTAGAATGCTAAAAAATGCGGATAAAGAAGTTCAAAAGAGAATAACTCCTCTTTTGAAAAAGCAAGGTATAGAAACATATGTAGATATTAGAGCTAAAGAGATAATCAAAGAAGGAGA
>JAKPAR010000122.1 GCA_029779375.1 Bacillota bacterium
CTTTGCTTGGAACCTCTAAATAAATAGGAACTTTCTTGGTTCCCTCTGAATATCCACTTAAATCAGCTATTGCCACAATATCTTTGTCCTTAATTTTTAGAACATCACTTCTTCTACCTGAAATTTTTACATTTACTTTTATTTCTTGTGGTTCCATTAAAACCAAACCTGAGCGATCTAGTACTTCTAAATTTCTAAAGACAACATCTACATTTCTACATTCTTTTGTTATTCTCGGGTTGACATCATTCATTACATAGCTCCACAAAATAATAGCTATAGCCAAGGCAAAAATCTTGACAGTCAGATCATTCTTCTTCTCCTTGTTCATCTTTCCGCCTCCACTTTATTAAAAAACTTTGTCTTTGTTCTTTGGGTTTATATAAATCTAAAAGTATTTGCTTCAATGTCTTTACATCTAGATACCTCGCTAAACTTCCATTTTCAGCTATTGATATAGCTCCTGTTTCTTCTGAAACAACAATAGCTAAACAATCAGATTTTTCCGAAACTCCCAAAGCCGCTCTATGTCTAGTACCTAGTTCCTTGCTCAAAGACATATTGTCCGTTAAAGGCAAGAAACATCCCGCTGCTTTAATTGTATCTTCCTTTATCACAACTGCTCCATCATGTAGTGGTGTATTAGGTATAAATATGTTTATGAGTAAACCACTAGATATTTTACCATCTATTCTGGTTCCTGTTTCTACAACTTCATTCAACCCAGTTTCTCTTTCCATAACTATAAGTGCTCCAATTTTTTGTCTCGAAAGTGAAGCAACAGCATCCACTATTTCATCCACATTCTCATTTACATTCTCATCTTTTATCTCCATAAAAGATTTAGTGAAAAATCTACTTCTTCCTAAATATTCTAGTGCTCTTCTTAGTTCAGGTTGAAATACAATAAGAATCGCAAGGACTCCAACAGTCATAGTTTTTTCCAATATCCAATAAACTGTATAAAGTTCAAGCCATTCACTTATTTTAGTAGCAACAAACAAAACTAAAATTCCTTTAGTCAACTGTTCTGCTCTAGTTTCTCTTATAAGCATAAACAATTTATAAAAAGCAAAAGCAACTATTAAAATATCTATTATGTCTCTAATTCTAATATTTAGAAACAATTCTTTTAAATATTGCAAGACCCCACACATCCTTATATTCTATTTTAGAATAAAACAATATAATTCTATTATATAACAAATAATTGCTAAATTAAATAAATACAGATAAAAATTAATAATATATATATTAATTTTTATTAATCAAAAAAGCCAGATATTATTGCTGGCTAACTTTCTTCATTGTATTCTCATAAGATTCCTTAATTTTTGCCAAAATTTCCTGATTAGTTTCTTTATCTATAAATTCATCAATAGGTATTATTTCATATTTAGCTTTTCCATTAGAACTATATTTTTTAACCCAAGTAGGTATATATGTAATATTTTTAATAGTAGTTTCGCCTTTGGCAAAGTCCTTTTCTACTTCTATATTTATCATGATTCCATCTTCTGTATACTTATTTTTTATAGTTTCCCTTCGTTGATTTGACAAAAAATTTCCCAGGGAATATATAATAAAATTATCTTTTCCACCATATTCTACAATTTCCGTCTTCTGAATAACATGAGGATGACTGCCAAATATTATATTTGCTCCCCATTCCACCATTTTTCTTCCCAATTCCATTTGTTCTTCTGAAGGCTCCATTTGATATTCATTTCCCCAATGAATAAACACAACTACTATATCTGAACCCATTTCTTTTAATTTATAAATATCATTTTTTATCTTGTCCTCATCTATAATATTTATCATATAGCCCAATTCTTCTTGTGTCAATGTATATTCCATTCCATTGCAACCATAAGTATAAGAAAGTAGACCTATATTTATATCATTGACCTTTTCAATAAGTAATGGTTCATTTTTTTCACGATAAGTTCCAATATTTTTAAGCCCAGCTGCTTCAATATTTTCTATAGTTGATAAAAGACCTTTTTTCCCTTGATCCAATGCATGATTATTTGCCGTAGACAATATGTCAAATCCTGTATAAGACAATGCTTCTAAAGATTCCATAGGCGAATTGAAATTTGGATATCCTTTAAATCCTACATCT
>JAKPAR010000126.1 GCA_029779375.1 Bacillota bacterium
CATATTGTATGAAACATTTATTGCCCCACTATTTCTGAACATATTTTTTAGAATACTTAACAATTAGGTTTTGCCACTTTACATTATAAAAAATAGCAATATATAAATAGATTTGATGATAGAATAATTCATATTTATCATGTATTATTAAATTGATGGGATTGGATTCCATCAATTTGCACAAGGGGGATTTTTATGAAACTTTGTTTTAGAGGAGATATACAAGATTGTCTGAAAGGGCTAGAGATTTTATCTGATGACTATGACTTTGAGCTAGATGATGAAGGTTTAAAGATAGAAGTAGAACAAAGCCCTGGATGTGATATAGTGGTATGGAAAGCAGGGAACAGGGCGAAGATAAGATATTCTGAAAAAATTCATTTTTTTAGGGCAGTAGGTCTTCTGCTAGAGGCATTACCTAAAAAAGAAAATTTTGAGATAGTAGAGACACCTCAATTTACTATGAATGGTGCTATGTTTGATGTTTCCCAGAGTAATGCTGTGATGCGAGTTGGTACCATTAAAGATATACTAAAGCGTATGGCAGTTATGGGACTTAATATGTTCATGCTCTATACGGAAGATAGTTATGTTGTAGAGGAAGAGCCCTATTTTGGATATATGAGAAGCAAATATACTTATGAAGAACTAAAAGAATGTGACGACTTTGCATATGCTCTTGGTATAGAAATGATACCATGTATACAAACTTTGGCTCATCTAGCCGATGTTCTCAAATGGTCTGTATATGTAGATATGCGAGATGATGAAGAAACTCTCTTAGTGGGAGATGACAGGGTTTATGAATTTATAGAGCATTTAATAACCAGTGCATCTGCCCCATTTAGAAGCAAAAGAATACACATTGGTATGGATGAAGCATGGCGTCTTGGTCTTGGAGTATATCTCCAAAAAAATGGGCTTAGAAGAAAATTTGATATTATGAACGAACATCTAGAGAGAGTTCTCAAGATTGTAGAAGAAAAAGGATTGGAACCTATGATATGGAGCGACATGTATTTTCGTGCTGCTTCTAA
>JAKPAR010000127.1 GCA_029779375.1 Bacillota bacterium
CTCATCCAGAGCTAGTCCAAAGCTTGGTCCACTTCAGCCAAGACCTGCCACATAAATTCTTAAAGCACTGTCTTGTTTATTTTTGGATTCTAAATATTTTCTCAATTCTTCTCTTGCTACTTGAGTCAATTCTATATTCATAATTTGTTTTCCTCCTTTTGATTTTCTACGCTATATATACCCCCCATGGGTATCTTAAATCATATTATATATTATATTTTTTTATATGTCAAACAAAATATACCCTCCAGCTAAAGATTTAGCTGGAGGGTTTTCACTACATCGCTCTTCCAGGAATGATAGCATCTAAAATACCTATAACTAAGGCTCCTATTATGGCTCCCCATATGGATATATTAAATCCGGGAACTATAAATTTTGTAGCATATAATATGATTGCTGAAATGATAAAACCTGTAATTCCTCTCCCAAAAGGCGAGGCATCTACTCCTGCAATCTTTTGTATAAAGTAATCAAGAAGAGCAATCACAATAGATGCTATAATAAGACTCCACATTCCATTTATTGTGAATCCTGGAGTAAGTAGTGCTGCTACTCCTACTATTATAGCAGTGATAATAATTCTTAAAAATATTTCTCCTATACTAGTGTTTTTAGTGTCTCTGGTTCTATTGTTGTTGTCATTATTATCCATATAAACACCTCCTGTTATAAATAATCTCCACATTAAATTTTTTTATGCAAAAAATTAAATATTTTTAAAAATATATGGAATTATAAATTTGGGGGTATAAAGAGTATATGAAATATGTTAATATAAATATAAGTTTTATAAGATTTTAAAGGAGGCCAAAGAATGGAAATAACAAAAGATATGTTGATAGGCGAAATAGTTCGCAATAAACCAGAAGCTATTGAAACTCTTTTGCGATTTGGTATGGGTTGCATCGGTTGCCCATCAAGCCAAATGGAATCACTAGAAGAAGCAGCTATGGTTCATGGTATAAATCTTGAAGAACTTCTAAGAGCTTTAAATCAATAAAGATACAAAAAAGAGGGAGTAAAATCACTCCCTCTTTTTGTGTCTTTTTCAATTTTATTTGTTAAGTAATTGTTCTAATCTATCTCTATCAAAACCAACTACCTCTTCGCCATCTACGAATATTACTGGCACTCCCATATGGCCCATATTCATTAGTTCTTTTCTCGCCTGCATGTCGGTTTGAACATTTTTTTCAGTATAGCTTATTCCTTTTTGAGCAAAATATTCCTTTGCTGTCACGCAATGTGGTCATGTGTTTGTTGAGTATATAACAACATCTGCCATTTTAATTCCTCCTTAAATTTTTCTCTATATACAATATACCCCCTATAGGTATATTTGTCAAGTAAAATCATCCAAGAGCTCTATCTATTTTTTGCTCATCAAAGCCAACTATCTCCCGCTTGTTTATTACTATTACAGGAACGGTACGGTATCCCATAGCTAGTAACTCTTGTTTTGCTTGAAAATCTTTGTGTACATTTTTTTCATTGTATTTTATGCCCTTTTCTGAAAGGTATTTTTTAGCCTTTATGCAATAAGGACAAGTATCTGTAGTATATATTGTTACATCTCTCATAAAAAAGACCCCTTTCAGTACTACTAGTTATTTCTATAATACCCTGCAATTATATTTTTTAATCAAAATCAAATAATTAATAGGACTAAAGTATTATATTATATGATAAAAGGGTATTATTGTGATATAATAATAAAGTCAAATATATAAAAAGGGTTGATTCAAATGATAAAAAACTATATGGAAATAGTAGTTTCTGAAGTATTAGATGAAGTACTTAAAAATTATGATATTTGCAAATGTGAAAATTGTATAGATGATATAAAATCTATTGCACTAAACAATTTACCACCAGTATATTTTCTCTCTTCTGAGGCTGAAGGTGAAAAAAAAGCTTTTTTATTAGATAGGCAAAGGAGAATATCAGTTTTGGCCAAAGTGGCAGAAGCAGTAGAAATAGTCATGAATAATGAACATAACAAAAATAAAAATGAGGGCTAATTTTTACCTCATTTTTATTGATGTTTGACATGATCTAATCCTTGATTGAACAATTCCAATACATGATCATCATCAAGGGAATAAATAACCATTTTCCCTTCTTTTCTAAATTTCACCAATTTTAGATTTCTAAGTATTCTCAAATGATGAGATATAGCTGATTGAGTCATGTCCAAAAGTTGAGCTATATCACATACACACAATGGAGTTTTAGAAAGGACATATATTATATTGAGCCTTGTAGGATCAGACAAAGCCTTAAACGTTTCTGAAAGCCTAGTTATTTTTTCTTCTTCTAGCATACTTGATTTGATTTCATTGAAACTATCCATATCTATAGCGCTAACATCACATATTTCTTTTTCTTCATTGGTTTTTTTCAATTTTGTCGTTGCAATATATGCAACTGGCCTCCCTTCAAAACACTTTATATGATTATATCATACTTTTTCAATAATATGGAGTCATAGGGTTTATTGGAAAAATGACTTTGCCTGTCATAGAATTTATATACAATATCCAGTAGCCTATGCCATCTTCAGATTCAAACCAGGTATTAAATCCCGTAACTCCTCTATAAGGATGTTCTGAAGAAGTAAATGTCCCAGGTATTCCATACATATAATACTTTATATCATTGTTTTCTGTATATAATCCAAATAAATAATGATTGTATTTTGCTATGAGTTCTTGACAAGTAGTCGCATTGGGCATGAAAGGATAGACATTGGACATATTTGAAAGATAATAGTAGTATGGCAAAAATCCCCTATGTATATTTGCTCCATCATATTCTATTCTCCACCAATCATATCCTTCTAAGTTGGCATTGAAAGGCTTTACATAGGGAAAAAATCTCAATATATTCAAAATATAGTTTGACATCTGATTTTTATAACTCAATTGTTTTATATATTCAATATTTAAATCTTCTCCATATTCAAATTCTGTTTCTACATCTTCTTCTACTTTTTCTACTTTTTCTACTTCTTCATTTTTAGGTAATTCTTGTATTGCTTCTTCTGCTTTTTCCAATATCTGTGGCTCCAAGAATTCTTCTTCTGTTTCTACTTTTTCTTTCTGAGAAACTTCTTCGCCATACGAATTCTTATCTATTTTGGAAATGTATTTTGATAAAAATTTATTCTTTTCATCAATGTATCCAGTGAGTAACACATTTTTCCCTTTTCTAAGAACTATAGCACTATATTTGTCAATGGAATATTCACTATCGCCTACATTTTTAGGGTTAAAAAATACTTCTAAGTTTCCTTTGCCCCTTTCGTCTGTGAAAATCCTCCCCATTTCTTTTTCTATAAAATCTTGACCATTTGCTCCTACCAAATAAACTTTATAAAAACTTTCTTTTTCGCATCTGTCTATGTTTATGGACATCTTTCCCTTGTTCTCTCTAATTTCGAGCAATACATGACCTTTAGGTTTTATAGCAAGTATACTATTTAAATCATCTCTTAGAATGACAAATTTTCTAGTATATATGAATTCCAAAAAAAATCCCCCCTTTTAAATCTTATTATTAATATATGAATGAAGGGGGGATTAGTGAACTAATCTTTGCAAAATCTTCAATATTTAAATTTTCTGCTCTTTCTCTAGGATCTATATTGCATTTAAGTAGTATAGCCTTTAGTTCTTCTTTTTCCATCCCAAGACCAGCCGAAAGCGAATTTAATATGGTCTTTCTTCTCTGTGAAAACGAAGCCTTTACAGTTTTAAAGAAAATTTCTTTATCTTTTAATTGAATTTTTTCATCTCTCATTTTAAGAAATATAATTGCAGAATCTACATTTGGCTTAGGCATAAAAACTGTTTTGGGAACATTTAATACTATTTCCGCTTCTGTATAATAATTTACAAATACAGACAATGAGCCATAATCTTTGCTCCCTGGACTTGCACTCATTCTTTCTGCTACTTCCTTTTGGACCATGACCAATATGCTATCAATGTCCATCTCTTCTTCTAAAAGTTTCGTAATAATTGGAGTGGTAATATAATAGGGAAGATTGGCTACAATTTTTATACTTCCACCATCAAACTTTTCCTCAAACAATTTAGGCAAATCTATTTTAAGTATATCTCCATGAATTATTTCTACATTTTCATATTTCCCCAAGGTTTCATCAAGTATAGGCAAAAGATTTTTATCCAATTCTACTGCTACTACTTTTTTTGCTCTAATAGCTAATTCTTCTGTCAATGTTCCTATTCCAGGACCTATTTCCAATACATTATCTGTAGAATTTATATTCCCTTTTTCACATATTTTTCTAACTATATTTCCATCTATGAGAAAATTTTGCCCAAGACTTTTAGAAAAACTAAAACCATATTTGTTTATTATCTCTTTTACATAGCTGGGAGAATATAATCTTTTATCGTTCATTATCTACTTCCATCCTCTCCAGTGCTTCTATGAATTCTTCTCTTGAAACCCCATAGTTGTTTAGTCTATTTAGAAATTGCTTGGAATTTGCATATCCTATACCAAGTATCCTTCCCAATTCTTCTCTTTTCTTTCTCGAATCTTCTCCTCCTGCCAATCCAAAAATTAGCATATCTTCTTGAGAAAATTCCTCTCTTTTTTCCGCCATAACAGGTCTAGCCTTTTCAATGGCCTCAAGAATATCTTCACTATTTGCATTTTCTACTCCAATATC
Organism: Bacillota bacterium; assembly: GCA_029779375.1. Taxonomy (GTDB): domain Bacteria; phylum Bacillota; class Clostridia; order Tissierellales; family Sporanaerobacteraceae; genus Sporanaerobacter. The sequence continues at coordinate 4,706 of JAKPAR010000127.1, forward strand.
GCCTTTTTTCATAGCCTTTCCCTTTGGCAAAAATGCATGTTTACAATTTTTAAGTTCTTTTGATATTTCTCGTCTTATTTTATCTCCTGCAAAATCCGGATCAGTAAGTATTATAACTCCTCTTTTTTCTGCTATGGTTTTCAAATTTCTTAAAAACTCCTCATTAAAACCATATCCTCCCGTCGCTATAACTTCTGCATCTACTGCAGCTTTTACAGCTTGAATATCATCCTTTCCTTCCACTACGATGACTTCCTTTATCAAAACAATCTCCCCTCACAATTTCATTTAATATTAAATATCTTTTTTGCATTTTCACTACTTGCTTTAGCTATTTGCTCAAAACTCACACCTTTCAATTCTGCTATCATACCCGCTACATACCTTACATACAAAGGCTCATTTCGCTTTCCTCTGTGAGGTTCTGGAGTCAAATATGGAGAATCTGTCTCTATAAGCAATCTATCTAAAGGTACATCTTTTGCCACTTCTTTAGAAACTTTTGAATTTTTAAAAGTAACCGGACCTGCAAAAGAAATATAAAACCCAAGTTTTATATACTCTTTAGCCATTTCTAAACTTCCTGAATAGCAATGCAATACTCCTCTTAAATTGTCACAAGCTTCAGCTTTTATTATGTCATAAGTATCTTTAATAGCATCTCTTGAATGAACAATAATAGGCAAATCCATTTCCTTAGCCAATTGGATTTGTCTTTTAAACCATTTTTTCTGAATTTCTCTAGGAGAATTGTCATAGTAGTAGTCAAGGCCTATTTCACCTATAGCCACTACCTTTTCTCTATTTCCCAGAGCCCTTAATGCTTCTATAGTACTTTCATCCATTTCTTCTGCTGAGTGGGGATGAACCCCCACTGCAGCATATATATTTTCATATTTCTCTGCCAATTTCACTGCTTTTATACTACTTGAAAGATCCGCACCTGGGTCTATTACAAGAGATATATTATTTTTCTCTAAAGATTTTATAACTTCTTCTCTATCCTTGTCAAATCTTTCATCATCTAAATGAGCATGACTATCTATAAGCATATTTTTCAACTCCTATTAACTTATTGTAGCTCCAGATGGTATATCTTCTAGGGTACTCACCAATGTAAGCACTCCATCTTTTTCTGCTGCCAATACCATTCCATGAGACTCTACTCCCCTTAATTTTACAGGTTTCAAGTTTGACACAAGTACTACCTTTTTGCCAACTAAATCTTCAGGACTATAGTATTTTCTTATACCTGATACTACTTGCCTTTTTTCTTCTCCTACCTTTAATTGCAATACCAAAAGTTTATCTGCATTTGGATGTTTTTCTGCACTCAAAACTTCTGCTACTTTTAATTCTATTTTATCAAAATCGTCAATAGTTATATAGTTCTCTTCCTTTTTTTCTTTACCTTTTTTAGCATTTCTTTCTTCTATGAGTTTTGAATTGGCTTCATCTAGTCTTTCTAGTTCTTTCTTTATATCTAGCCTTGGGAATATTGGATTTCCTCTATTGACTTTTTGTCCTACTGGTATTTGTCCCCATACTTTCGAATCATCCCAAGAAATATTTTTATCTGAAAAGCCCAATTGTCTTCTTACCTCATCTGAAGTTCTTTCCATAAAAGGCCTTATGAGTATAGATACAATCCTTAAACTTTCACATAAATTGTAAAGAACCGTATTTAATCTTTCACTATCTCCTTCTTTTGCAAGAACCCAAGGAGTAGTTTCATCTATATATTTATTTGTCCTTCTGATAAGTTTCCAAATTTCTTCTAATGCTCCACTAAAATTCAACTTATCCATATGCTCTTCAACTTTTTCTGATACACCTATTGCCAATTCTTTAAGTTCATCATCAAATTCACCAGCCTTTAGAGCTTCTGGAATAAGTCCATCGTTGTATTTTTCTACCATAGTCACAGTTCTACTCACTAAATTCCCTAAATCGTTGGCCAAATCTGAATTGAGCCTAGTCAAGAATTTTTCTCTTGAAAATGAACCATCTTGACCAAAGGAAAATTCTCTTAGCAAGAAATACCTAAAAGAATCTATTCCATATAATTCAATGATTGGCTCTGGATATATGACATTGCCTTTGGATTTTGACATCTTGTCATTTTCAAACAATATCCAACCATGACCAAACACTTTCTTTGGCAATTCTATATCCAATGCCATGAGTACTGCTGGCCAAATAATAGTATGGAATCTAACTATTTCTTTTCCCACTAAATGAACATCACAAGGCCAATACTTTTTAAATTTTTCATCATTCTCTGTGCCATATCCCAATGCAGTTAAATAGCAAAGCAATGCATCTAACCATACATATACAACATGTTTATCATCAAAAGGAACTTTTACTCCCCAATCAAAAGTAGTCCTAGATACACAAAGGTCTTCCAATCCTGCATTTAAAAAGTTGTTAAGCATTTCATTTTTTCTAGATTCAGGTTGCAAGAATTCTGGATTTTCTTCAAACAATTTTATGAGATCATCTCTATATTTTGAAAGCTTGAAAAAATAAGCTTCTTCTTTGGTCTTGTGAACTTCTCTTCCACAGTCAGGGCATTTTCCATCTACAAGTTGACTTTCTGTCCAGAAAGATTCACAAGGTGTACAATACAATCCTTCATAATATGATTTGTAAATGTCCCCCTTATTGTATAGCTTTTCAAATATTTTTTGTACTGCCTTTTCATGTTCAATATCTGTAGTCCTTGTAAAAGCATCATAAGATATGTCTAACATTGCCCAAAGTTCTTTGATGTCTTTCACTATTCCATCTACATATTCTTTTGGAGATACTCCATTTTCTTTTGCCTTTTCTTGTATTTTTTGCCCATGCTCATCAGAACCAGTAACTAGCATTACATCATATCCCATAAGCTTTTTATATCTCTTTAAAGTATCGGCAGCTACAGTAGTATAAGTATGCCCTATATGAAGATTGTCACTTGGATAATATATAGGTGTAGTAATATAATAATTCTTCATTTCAATTCCTCCTTATTTTTTTCTAAACAAAAAACCTCCATCTCTAAAACAATAGAGACGAAGGTATTCTTCGCGGTACCACTCCAATTCATTTAAACTTCACAGTTTAAATCTCTATAGGTTACAATCATAACCTTGCAATCTTAACGGTTGCAAACCCGTTATAGCCTACTTTTTTCAGCTATACAGTTTAGGGGCCATATTCGGTAAGGCTTTGAACGCTGGCTTTCACCTTTCCCAGCTCTCTAGTGTTCAAAATACAGACCTACTCTTCCCTGCATTACCTTTATTTTATAATACTCTATTTATTTAAATAATATACAAGATTAATGATAAAATGTCAAGGATAAAAAGATAGTAGCCAGTATTTATTAAGTACATATAATAGTATTAGCTAAAATTTTAAAAGGAGTTGATTTTTTTATGTATTTACCTACGAACCAAGACCCTTATATGTTCGACCCTTATATGCCTGCAGTTCCACCACTATATCCTATGGATACTTTTATGTATGAAAACTATATGCCTATATATGATCCATATGTAAATGAAATGCCTATTTATCCAGCAAATAACGTAACCATCATGTGTCCAATGATGGATCCAAATTTTAGGCAATGCATGGAATTCTGCATGAACCAATGTGGAATGTATAAAAATCCTATAGAAACAGAAGATACAAAAAATTTTTTACCTGAAGAAACAGAAAATTTTTTACCTACAAGTACTGAAGAAATAGAGGAATAGTAGGTTTTTACCAAAAATATCCTTAAATTTTCCTGAAATTTTGTGACTAGTGCTTCTGAGCTTTGCCAGTATTTATGCGGCTTGGAGGCACTAAATTTTTTTTCGACAAAATCTGATATTTTTCTAAAAATGAAGAATAATTATTTTTACAATTGGATATAATAGCTATTTATCAAGTGTTTTTCTGAATTTATCTAATTTTCTAACTTTTTACCAAAAAATTTGACAAACAATTTCTTTTTAAATAGAATACAATAAGTCAAACTTGAGGAGGGAAAAACATGGATGAATTTTCAGTAAAACCTAAGCGCTATCTGAAAATTACAACTATCCTCGCTATAGCAGCTATAATTTGTTTAGGCATTTATGAGGAAAAGACTAAAACAGTTACTATTTGCATAGATGATAGCAAAAAAACAATAAGAACATTAAAACCTACTGTAGGTGATGTTCTCCAAAGCGAAGGAATTAAATTAGAGGAAGGAGGATATATTAGCCACAAGGCTACTGACAAGCTAAAGAAAGATACTACTATAACAATAAAAACACCTAAAATTTATAAAATAAAGTTTGGCGAAAAGACATTGGAAGTAAAGTCCACAGAAGACACTGTAGAAAATATATTGAAAGATGTAAATATAGATTTAGATGAAAATGACTATACTTATCCAGCACTAAGTGCAAAAGTAAATCCTATGGATGAAATTGAAGTAGTCAATGTAGATGAAATTGTTGAAACAGTCAAAAAAGATATCCCTTTTGAAGAAGTTGTAAGGAAAACCAACAAATTAGAAAAAGGCACTTCAAAAGTTGTACAAGAAGGCAAAACAGGGCTTAAAGAAATTCAAGTAAAAAAAGTATTTAAAAATGGCCAGTTGGTTTCTGAAAAACTTATATCTGAAAAACTTGTTTCTAATCCCATACCAAAAGTAATTGAGAAAGGTACTAAGGAAAAAGAAATTTATGTTTCTTCAAGAGGAAATGTAAGATATAAAAAAGTTCTCACGGTAGTAGCAACTGCTTATGATTTATCCTATGCAAGTTGTGGAAAAAGGCCTGGTGACAGAGGATATGGAATTACAGCATCAGGTACA
>JAKPAR010000138.1 GCA_029779375.1 Bacillota bacterium
TTGGTAGAAATAGGTGGTGCAATTTTTACTTTGGCTTTTGTTTCTTATATAATGTTCAATCTCCATGTAAAGATGGCCTTAGTTTCTATGGCTGTAGTCCCTATAATATTTATATTTGCTTTTGTCTTTTTCTCAAAAGTTCAGAAAGTTTTTTTAGAAGCTGATGAAGCTGAAGGTAAACTTTCTACAGTACTACAAGAAAACTTAACAGGTATAAGAGTAGTTAAAGCTTTTGCAAGACAAAAATATGAAATTGAAAAGTTTAATGAAAAAAATGAAAAATATAAAGATTTAGTTTATAAACTAATTAAGCTAATGGCCTGGTATTGGGCTATTTCAGACTTTATCTGTATGATGCAAATAGGTGCTGTATTGGTTGTAGGTAGCTTGTGGGCAGCAAAAGGTCAAATATCTTTAGGTACATTGGTGGTATTTACAACTTATGAAGGTATGCTTTTATGGCCTGTAAGGCAAATGGGAAGAATACTTACAGATATGGGAAAATCTATAGTTGCTGTAGGTCGTATAGAAGAAGTTTTGAATGAACCTATGGAAATACTTGAAGAGAATCATGAAAAACCTGAAATACAAGGAAATGTTTCTTTTAAAGATGTGTGTTTTGAATATGAAAAAGAAAAACCTGTATTAAATGGAATCTCCTTTGATATAAAAGCTGGTGAAACTGTGGCTATACTAGGACCTACTGGTTCTGGAAAGAGCTCATTGGTTCATCTTCTTCCGAGACTTTATGAATATAATAGTGGCTCTATAAAAATAGATGGAAAAGAATTAAATACTATTGATAAGAAGTGGATTAGAAAAAACGTAGGATTGGTACTACAGGAACCTTTTCTATTTGCTAAAACCATAAAAGAAAATATAAAAATCTCAAATCCAAGTATAGAAGATAAAAAAGTACTAGACGCTGCTGAAATAGCTAGTATTCATGAAGATATCATGTGCTTTGACAAAGGATATGATACAGCCGTTGGAGAAAGAGGTGTATCACTGTCAGGAGGTCAAAAACAACGTATAGCAATTGCGAGAACTATAATCAATGAATGCCCAATCGTTGTATTTGATGATTCACTAAGTGCTGTAGATACTGAAACTGATATTTCTATAAGAGAAGCTCTAAAGAAAAGAAAAAATAAATCTACTACCATAATTATTTCTCACAGAATTTCTACTGTAAAAGAAGCAGATTTGATTCTTGTACTAGATAAAGGGAAAATAGTTCAAAGAGGAAATCACGAAGAACTATTAAAAAAAGAAGGTCTATATAAAAGGGTATATGAAATACAAAATTCCCTTGAAGACAATTTAGAAAATATAAGTATTAACTAATGGGGGTGACATAGTGGAAGATATACAAGAAAAGGAATACAGTGAAAAAATAGATTTATCTTTTTGGAAAAACTTTTTAGTCTATGCAAAACCATATAAAAAATACTTTTTTATATTGGCATTAGTAATGGTGGGAGTAGGAGCAATAGATGCTATATTCCCACTGATGAATGGTAAAGCAATAGACGATTTTGTTATGAAAGGCACTACAAATGGATTAAAAGCTTTTGCTATAAAATATGGACTTCTAGTCCTTATTCAAGCAATAAATGCTTGGTTTCTCATATCTATTGCTGGTAGGATAGAAACAGGAATGGCCTATGATATAAGAAAGATAGGATTTGAAAAACTCCAAGTTCTTTCCCTATCCTACTATGACAATAGAGCAGTAGGGTGGCTAATGGCAAGAATGACTTCAGATATAAATAGACTCAGTGAGACTCTATCTTGGGGACTGGTGGATTTTGTTTGGGGTGTAACTATGATGATAACTATAATAGTCATCATGTTTTCACTAAATGTGAAACTTGCACTTATAACTCTTTCTGTAATACCACCTTTGGCTATAATCAGTGTTTATTTTCAACAAAAAATACTTACTGCCTATAGAAAGGTAAGAAAGATAAACTCAAGAATAACTGGTGCTTTCAACGAGGACATTTCTGGAGCAAAGACTACTAAAACTCTTGTAAGAGAAGAACAAAATTTAGAAGAATTTAAAAATTTAACAGGAGAACTGAGAGATAGTTCTGTAAAAGCAGTGATTATATCTTCATTGTATTTACCTATAATTCTTCTTTTAGGAAGTATCGGTACCTCCCTTGCCCTAAATTTTGGAGGAAAAAGTGTTCTTTCAAATACATTAAGTTATGGAACTCTTGTTATATTTGTTAACTATACTATACAGTTTTTTGAACCAGTAAGAGAATTAGCTGCTATATTTGCTGAACTTCAGTCAGCTCAAGCTTCTGCCGAAAGAGTATTTTCCCTTATAAATGAAGATTTAGAAATTGAAGATAGTATAGAAGTTATAGAAAAATATGGGGACTTTATGAATCCCAAAAAAGAAAATTGGCCTAGTATCAATGGAGAAATTGAATTCAAAAATGTATCATTTGCATATAAAAATGGAGAAAAAGTCCTTGAAAACTTTAATCTTCATGTAAATCCTGGAGAAACTATAGCATTGGTGGGAGAAACGGGTTCAGGGAAAAGCACTATTGTAAACCTTCTCTGTAGATTTTATGAACCAACTAAAGGAGAAATTCTCATAGATGGCGTTGACTATAAAAAAAGGCCTCAAGTATGGCTTCATGAAAACCTAGGTTATGTACTTCAATCTCCTCATCTTTTTAGTGGTACTATTAAAGACAATATAAAATATGGAAATCTTGAAGCTAGTGAACTGGATATCATTAGAGCTAGTAAACTTGTAAATGCTCATGATTTCATTGTTGAACTTCATGATGGATATGATACGGAAGTAGGAGAGGGTGGAAACCTTCTATCAACAGGTCAAAAGCAACTTATATCCTTTGCAAGAGCAGTTTTAAGAAATCCTAAAATATTTGTACTTGATGAGGCAACTTCATCTATAGATACAGAAACAGAAAAAATAATACAAGATACAATCCACAAGGTACTAAAGGGAAGAACCAGTTTCATCATAGCTCATAGATTATCTACCATAAAAAATGCTGATAAGATTCTAGTTATCAGAAAAGGTCAAATAATAGAAGCTGGAACTCATCATGAGTTATTAAACAAAAGAGGATACTATTATAGATTGTATACAAATCAATTCATAAAGGAACAAGAAAGAGAAATACTAAACTAGAGGGATAATTAAAATCCCTCTTTCTTTTTGTATCCAGATAAAAATATAGTAAAAAGGTACACTAAAAATCCCATCATATATCCTGCCAATACATCTGTAGGCCAATGGACTCCTAAATATATTCTACTAAGGCCAATGAGTCCTACTATTAAGAAGTTTAATATCCAAAATAAATAATTTTTGTTTTTATACTTTTTGTTTTTTACAACAAAGTAAGTCATAGTTGTATAAAAAGACATAGAAACCATAGCATGCCCACTTGGAAAGCTATATCCTCCTTGATGTATAAGAAAATACTCAATAGGTCTTGTTCTTGTGAATATATGTTTTAAAATAGCGTTTAAAGAAAAACTTCCTATAGTTGAAAATAATAATGGAAATATTCCTTCATAGTGTTTTGTTTTAATGAAATAAAATAAGAGCAATACTCCTACTATCATAAAAAAATATGTAGAACCTAAAAATGTAATTCCCTTCATAACTATAGTCATATTAGAATTTATATTTTTATGAACCCATTCCATCATGCTTTCATCAAATAATATACCTTTGTCAGCATCCTTTATTGAGAAAGCTAGACTCAAAAAAACGATGAAAAGAATTATTGATATAGTTGATATAATTGTTGTCATCTTCTTTTTCATATTCGACCTCCAAAGTTGTTTTAATCTTATCTTATCAAAAAAGTCTAAAATATAACATGATATTTCAAAAGAAAAAGATAGCAGAAACCTGCTATCTTTTTCTAGGGGGAGCCATATGAATTGCTTGCCCTTCTAATCCTAGTGTAGCTTCATAAAAAGCTTCACTCAAAGTTGGATGAGCATGTATTGTCTTGGCTATATTTTCAACTTCTAATTCATTTGAAATAGCCAATGCTCCTTCATGAATTAAATCATTGGCATGAGGCCCTATTATATGAACTCCTATTATTTTATTCTTTTCATCTGCCATAACTTTAACAAATCCATCTGTTTCTCCTAATGTTAAAGCCTTTCCATTG
>JAKPAR010000169.1 GCA_029779375.1 Bacillota bacterium
CATGACTATTCCCATTATGGGCATAAATGCAAAGTTAAATAACCTTCCGCCAATTCCCATGGCAGCCACTGTATTGGTTCCATATAGGGAAACAAATTTTAGTGTAAATATACTTGCCAAGTTTCTAGAAAGAATTTCTATACCAGAAGGCAATCCTATAGTAAGTAGCTTTTTATCTATTCCCCAATCCAAGCTAAATAGGCCTTTGATAGAAATTTTAACCTTTTTATCTCCTTTAAAGAGCATTCCAAATCCTATGCTGAAAGCTACTATTGTTGAAATAACTGTAGCCAATGCTGCTCCAAATACACCCAAATTAAGTCCTGGTATACTGGTTCCAGGAAAGTATTCAAACATAAACAATGGGTCCAAAATTATATTTGTAATGGCAGCTGCTATCATTATATACATAGGGCTTTTAGCATCTCCCAAGCATCTCAAAGCCGTATTTACAGAATAAGAAGAAAACATTATAGGTAAAAAGAATATTCTTATATATCCATAATCAAGTGCAGCTTGTACAACTTCTTCTTCATTTGTGAAAAAGCCCAAAAGAGGTTCTAAGAAAAAAGCCATAAATACTGCTGCTATGATTGCGACAAGTGCTTTAAAAGTAAGGGTTTGTTCAACAACCTTTCTTGTCTTTTCTGTATTTCCCATGCCATAGTTTTGGGATATGAGAGAAATAGAACTGGTGCCTATTATTTCATTTAACACTTCTACCATCCAAAATACTGTAGAAAAAATTGTTACTCCCGCAACAGCAGAAGCTGATATTCTACCTACCCATATCATATCTACTATATCGTATACTGCTTGAAGGAAAAATCCCAGCATAGTAGGGATAGACATTTTGAGGAGATTTTTTCGAAGATCTCCTGTAAGAAGTTCATTATCCAATGGTTCACTCATATTATCATCTCCTACAAATTGTTTAGCGTCTCTAAATATATAATATATACTAATTCATTTTATAATGTATGTCAATTGAAAAAGACCAAATTCTAAGTTTTAAAAATATTTTTACTTTAATTCAGCAAAGTGCATATAACAAATCAAATAAGTTTGTTCACTTTTACATATTGTAATGCGGTAAGATAAAAGAAATAAATAATAAAATTCAGAATTCATTAAATTATCGCTCAAATGAAATTTATACTTTGGAGAATATCAAAACATAAAGGAGGAGATAACAATGATTTTAAAACAGGTTATGGAAATGTTTGAATTACTAGATAAACCAAATGCAAACGGCAATGAAGTTGCAAAATACATTAAGGCTCGTGGCAATGAAAATGTAGAAATAAATGTGGAAACAGTTGAAGGTGAACAAGGCAGTACTGATTTTATAAAGATACTCATAAAAGGGAAAAATGGGAAAACTAAAAGTGGTACTGCAAAGACATTAGGCATAGTTGGCAGATTAGGAGGACTAGGTGCAAGACCACATATGAATGGATTTGTATCAGATGGAGATGGAGCACTGGCTGCATTGTCAGCGGGTTTAAAATTAGTTGATATGAATGCAAAGGGAGATGTGTTGGAAGGTGATGTAATAGTTGCTACTCATATATGTCCAGATGCCCCAACTTTGGAACATTATCCAGTTTACTTTATGGATTCACCAGTAGATATGGATACCATGAATAGATTGGAAGTTTCACAAGAAATGGATGCAATATTAGCCATAGATACTACTAAAGGAAATGAAGTGCTTAACTACAGAGGGTTTTCAATATCACCAACAGTAAAAGATGGATACATTCTTAAGATTAGTGATGATCTTGTAAATATTATGAAAAAAGTGACAGGAAAACTCCCTGTAGTATTCCCCCTTTCACAACAAGATATTACACCCTATGGCAATGATTTATACCATATAAATAGTATTCTTCAACCAAGTACTACAACAAGTTCACCAGTAGTTGGAGTTGCTATAACTACTGAAACTTCCGTAGCAGGTTGTGCTACAGGAGCAACTCAAGCTATAGATGTAGAAATGGCAGGAAGGTTTGCTGTAGAAGTTGCTAAAGAATATGGAATTGGAAAATGTAGCTTCTATGATGAAAAAGAATTTGAGTTGTTGCTTAAATTGTATGGAGAAAATAAAAGATTTCAGACAAAGGGAAATATTTAGTTTAGGCATTAAGCTTTACGATAATTTATGAGGAGGAGAAAAAAATGGGAAAAAAATCATTGGTACTGTTTTTAGTTTTTGTCATGGTATTGTCATTAGCATTAACTGGTTGTGGAAACAAAGAAACTAAAAATCCATCAACTGGCAGTGAGGATACGACAAATGACAATTCTTCGAATGAACCCAAAGAAGGTGGGACATTAACTGTTGCATTAGCAGCTATTCCAAAAACATTAGATCCTGTCAAGTATACTGGAATTTACGAAGGAAATGTTATTCATAGTATAGCTGACAATTTAGTTTATTACAATAAGGACCTAAATGAGATAATTCCTGGATTAGCAACAAGTTGGGAAATATCAGATGATCTTAAAACATATAAGTTTACATTAAGAGATGATGTATATTTTCAAAAAGGTAAATTCCAAGATGGAAGAAAGATGACAGCTGAAGATGTTAAATATAGTCTTGAAAGATCAGCAAAAGAATCTGTCATGAAGAGACTTAGAATGCTTGAATCTGTTGAAATTGTATCTGACACAGAAATTATTTGTCATCTAACAGAACCAAATGCAGCATTTTTGACAGTTTTAACAGATGCAGGAAATGTCATAGTTCCAAAAGAAGAAGTTGAAGGCTGGGGAGAAGATTTTGGTACACATCTAGTTGGTACGGGACCATTTGCATTTAAGGAATGGAAAAATAGTGACAGTGTTGTTCTTGAAAGATCAGAGAATTACTGGGGAGAAAAGCCATATCTAGATGGTGTTACTTTTAAATTTATAACTGATCAAAACATGATGACAAATGCTTTGAGAACTGGAGAAATTGATGTAGCTACAGATATAACAGGTGAAAGTATGCAAGCTATAAAAGCCGATCCAAATTTAGTACTAAATGAAAAACCAGCATTGAAAGTAATATATATTGCTATGAATTTAATGGAAGGGCCTACAAAAGATCCAAAAGTAAGGGAAGCTATTATTTCCGCAATAGACATAGATGCAATGGTCAAAGGCTTATATCCATGGGGAGAGGCACAAAGAGCATATTTGGCATTACCTCCTGGATCATGGGGATATGATGCATCTTTAGAAGAAAAAGTTCCTAAATATGATCCTGAAAAAGCTAAAAAGCTAATGGAAGAAGCTGGATATCCAAATGGTTTCCAAACTGAAATATATGTTGCAGGAAGTGATAAAACTGCAGTTATAGTTCAAGACTATTTAAAGAAGAATTTAAATATTGACATGAAGATAAACTTACTTGAATGGGGAACATTTAGTGAAGTTGTTTCAAAGGGAAAAGCTCCTATGTATGCTATGTCATGGACATGGTATCCAGACCCTGATTTTTTCTTGTATCAAATGTTCCATAGCAAACAAATTGGTTCATTAGGAAACGGTCAAGGATTTAGCGATCCAAAAGTAGATGAATTGTTGGATAAAGCAGTATCAGAAACTGCTGATCAAAATGAAAGAGCAGAATTGTATAAAGAAGCTTTAGGTATAATAACTGAAAACAATGGAAGAATTAATTTTGCAAATGGAAAGATTATAGATGGAGTAAACAAAAAAGTACATGGTTTTGAAAGAAGTGCAGATGGAACTATATTTATTACAAATCCAGAAATAAATGTATGGAAAGAATAATATATTGAAATTTAAAATTGAAAAACCTTATATAGCAATATATAAGGTTTTTCAATAACATCTAACAAAGAAGGTTGAGGTGAGCTAGATTGGTTAAATATTCATTAAAAAGAATACTAGAATTAATACCTACTATATTCATAGTAGTATTTATAGTGTTTGTTGTAACTCGTGTCATACCTGGAGACCCTGCAGCTGTTATGTTAGGACCTCAAGCCAGCGTAGAAGCTGTGGAAGAATTGAGAGAAAATTTAGGATTGAATGACAATATATTTGTACAATTTGGCAGATATTTAAAAGGAGTTGTACAAGGAGATTTAGGAAAATCCTATTATTACAATCAACCTGTCACAAAGCTTATAAGTGAGAGATTTCCCAATACACTAGTATTAGCTATTGTAAGTATAATAATTGGACTTCTGGTAGGTATTCCTGTGGGAGTAGTATCAGCAACTAAACAGTATTCGGCATTTGACTATATATCCATGATTTTGGCTTTAATTGGTATATCAGTGCCTATATTTTGGTTAGCGATGATGGCAGTACTATTATTTAGTGTAAATCTTGGCTGGCTTCCATCTGTAGGAATGGGTGAAGGAAGTTTTATAGATATAGTAAAGCATTTGATTTTACCTTCTGGTTAAATCAGTTAAAGCCAATGCAAAGGATGTATTGAATATGGATATAACTGCAACATATCAATGGGCTTCTAGCGATGCTAGATATTTTAGATACAAAGGTATTCCAACCATACAATATGGTCCTGCCAACACAGAAGGAATTCATTCATACAATGAGACGGTTGATATAAAGGATTTGATAAGTTCTGCTAAAGTATATACTGGTATGATTTTAGATCTTCTTAAATAATTGACTTCAAAAGAGGTGTTAAAAATGCTTTTATTAAAAAATTGTAATGTGTTTGATTCTTTAGAGGGCCAGTTTTTTTTAAGCGATATTCTAGTACAAGGTAACAAAATAGAAAGTGTCAAGAAAAATATAATAGTAGATAATCTAGATACTCATGTCATAGATATAAAGGGAAACATAGTATGTCCTGGATTTATAGATGCTCACAGTCATATAGGAATGTGGACTTTAAACGACAATGGAAATGATGCAAATGAATGTGTAAAACCTTTGACACCAGCTCTAAGGGCTATAGATGCTTTGAATCCCTTTGATGAAGCTTTTAAAGATGCTTATTCAGCAGGTATAACAACGGTTATGATATGTCCTGGAAGTGGAAATGTTATAGGAGGACAAGCAGCTATTATAAAAACTTATGGTACTAGTGTTGAAGACATGATTATAAAAAGTCCTGCTGCCATGAAAATTGCCTTTGGAGAAAACCCCAAAAATGTCTATTCGTCTCAAAAAAAATCTCCAAGCAGTAGAATGGCTACTGCATTTCTCATAAAAGAAATGCTAAATAAAGCAAAAAAATACTATGAGGAAGAAAAAAATGGGTTGAACCATGAATATGATGAAGAGCTGGAAGCTTTTTTACCTGTATTCAATGGGGAGATGCCTTTAAAGATACATGTTCATAGATTAGATGATATAATGACGGCTATAAGAATTGCAGAAGAGTTTCAAATTGATTATACATTAGATCACTGTACAGAAGGATATTTGGCAGTAGAATATATAAAGGAGAAAAATGTTCCAGTTATGTTGGGACCACTGTTTTCCTTTGCTACCAAAGTAGAAACCAGAGATGCTAGTGCAGAAGCTCCAAGAGTTTTCAATGACAAGGGAGTTTTAATATCCCTTATATCAGATCATCCTTTTATGAATTGCAAGTTTTTGCCTTTATATGCAGGTTTATTGTCTAGATACGGACTTGATATGATAGATGGTCTAAAAGCTCTTACAATAAATCCTGCCAAAGCGTTAAATATAGACGATAGAGTTGGCAGTATTGAAGAGGAAAAGGATGCAGATTTGGTAGTATTTAATGGGGAACCTTTGGAAACTACTACAAAGGTACTTTTAACAATTATTAATGGTAACATTGTATATAAAGATTTGGATTGATTGGGGGATTAAAGATGTTGCTACTTAAAAATGGAAAAATATTTACAATGGCAGATAGCCAAGTTATTTATGGTGATATATTGATAGATGAAGGCAAAATTATTGATATAAATAGTTCTATACGAGAAGAAGATGCATTAGTTTTAGATGTGAGAAATCATATTGTTGTTCCTGGTTTTATTGATGGACATTGTCATGCAGGTATAATTGAAGGCGGAGTGGGAAGTGTAGGAAATGATATGGAGGAAGCAAATGACACTTTAAGCCCTGAACTTCTAGCAGAAGATGGGATAAATATTAGAGATTGTGTCTTTGAAGCTGGAATTAGAGCAGGTGTCACAACAGTATCTGTTGCACCAGGAGAATCCAATGTCATAGGAGGTAAATCATGTGTGATAAAAACCTATGGTCAAACATTGGAAGATAGAATGGTGAAATCTTCTTCTACTTTAAATATATCTATTGGAGAATTTGTCAAAAGGCTTGGTGATGTAAGGGTAGAGATGCCTAGATCTAGAATGGCTATCACATATATGATAAGAAGTTTTCTAAATGGAGCTAAGAAATACTATGAAGAAACTAAAAATGAGGATGTAGATAGGAATACTTTTAATGAGAAATATGAAAGTGTTAAGTCTATATTTACAAAGGATACAAAGGTAGAGATATGTGCTCATAAGGCTCAGGATATACAAACTGCACTGAGATTGAAAGAAGAATTTGATTTTGATTTGATACTAACTTATTGTACAGAAGCTTATTTAATTGAAGACCAAATAGATAAAAGTATTCCTTTGATGCTAGGACCATATTTAACTGATAAATCAAATTTTGAAATAAAAAATAGAAATTCTAGTTCTCCAACTATTTTTTCTAACAAAGGATTCAATACTTGTCTTATCACAAATCATCCAGATATTCCTTTGGATTTTTTACCCATATGCGCAGCTATAGCAATTAAGGATGGGATAAGTTTTGAGAATGCACTTAAATCAATAACTATAAATCCTGCAAAGGCACTGGGCATAGATAATAGGGTAGGGAGTATTGAAATAGGAAAAGATGCAGATATTGCTGTGTTTGATGGAGATCCTTTTAAAGCTAGAACTAAAACATGCTTCACTATAGTTAATGGTGAAGTTGCTTATAGGAGATGAGTATATGGAAAGAGTGGCAACTATAACTATAGGTCAATCTCCCAGGGTTGACTTAGTTCCAGAAATATTAAAACTTATGAGGGATGATATTGAAATTGTGGAATATGGTATTCTTGACTCCTACACCTATGAAGAAGCAGAAAATATGCTTAGACCAAATAAAGGTGACAATGTACTAGTTAGTCGAATGAGAGATGGAAGACAAATAGAAATGAAAGAAGAATTAGTACCAAATCTTATTCAAGAATGCATAAATAATATTGAAAAAGAGGGAATAAACACTATATTCTTATTGTGTACGGGAAAGTTTCCTGAATTTGAACATAAAGGACTTCTTTTAGAACCTTTTTCACTGTTGCATTCAATAGTTAAAGATGTATCAAGTGGAAAGATTGGTGTCATTGTTCCGGATAGTTCTCAAATAGATCAGACAATTGAATATTGGAGAGAAGGAGGGAATGATATTTTTGTAAGAGCTGTTTCTCCCTATAAAGATTTCTTTGACAATATAGAAAAAGAAGCCTTAGATTTTAAAAATGAGGAATTGTCTTTAATAGTGCTGGATTGTATGGGGTATTCTTTGGAGATGAAGAAAAAAGTTAAGGAAATAACGGGAAAACCAGTTTTGCTACCGAGAATAGTTATGGCAAAACTTTTGGAAGAATTGGTATAAATAAGTTTCGGAGGGGATAAGTATGAAGAAAAAACCTATAACTATGGATATCATCAATAGTTGTTCAGAGCATTATAGAGCTGATAAAAACAACAAGGTTTATTCAGACGCAGTTATGAGAAATGGACTTGTAGAGGTTAGTTTAAATAATGATTCTATAAGAAGTATGCATTTTGATTTTTCTCATGAAATAGAAGTCGGAAGAGTTACAGCACAGAAAAAAACTGCAAGGTGTTGGATGTTTGCAGCTTTGAATGCAGTAAGATACAGTATTTCTCATAGTTTAAGGATGAGGGAAGTAGATTTTCAATTATCTCAAAACTATACATATTTTTGGGATAAGCTAGAAAAATCAAATCTATTTTTAGAAAATATCATAGAGACCATGGACAGAGAATTATCTGACCATGAAGTAGCAGGTTTACTAAAAGATCCTCAAAGTGATTGTGGTCAATGGGATATGTTTGCCAAGCTTATAGAAAAGTACGGTGTGGTACCATTATATGCAATGCCTGAGACTCAAAGTGGCACAGATTCAAAAATTATCAATGAAATAGTAAATGAAAAGTTAAGACAAGGTGCAAAAGAACTTAGAGATATGAATAGAGATGGAAAATCAATGGAAGAAATTGAAGAGCAAAAAGAATCCATTCTTCTAGATATGTACAATATTATATGTCATTTTCTTGGAGAACCTCCAAAGACATTTGATTTTGAATACTGGGATTTAGATGGGGTGTTTCACAGGGATCAAGATATAACTCCATTGGAATTCTATCACAAGTATTCTAAAGTTAAACCGATTGATTATATAAGCATCATAAATTTTCCAACAGAAGACAAACCTTTTGGGAATACCTATTCATTAAAATATCTTGGGAGTGTAGTAGATGATGAACCAATCAAGTATTTAAATCTTGATATTGAAGTTTTAAGACAAGCTGCTATTGCTCAAATAAAAGATGGAGAACAAGTTGTATTTGGATGTGATGTAGGGAAGATGTCTCATAGAGAATTGGGAATACTTGATACAAATTTATATAATTATGAAACGGTACTAAATACCAAATTCAATATGACAAAAGAAGAAAGACTTATGTATAGAGGAACAAGTTTAACACATGTCATGACATTTACAGGTGTTAATATTGTTGATGGAAAGCCAAACAGATGGAAGATACAAAATAGCTGGGGTGAGGCAGAAGGAAAGAAAGGCTTTTATATTATGAGTGATGAATGGTTTGATGAATATGTGTTTAAAGTCATCATAAACAAAAAACATTTGAGCAAAGAAATACTTAAACAATATGAAAAAGCTCCAACAATACTTAGTCCATGGGATCAAGTAGGACCATTGTTTTAAAGATAGGGACAAAATAGGCTTTCGTTGAGAAAATTCAACAACAAAGAAAGCCTATTTTTTTATCTTATGCAATATATTATTTTAAATTTAATGAAAAAAGGTCATGTATTTTAAGTCCTAAATGGAATACAAGTCTGGTTTCAGAACTATCCATATCCAAACCTGTAATTTCTTCAACTTTTTTAAGCCTTTGATATAGTGTGTTTCTATGGATGAATAGTTTGTCAGATGTTTCAGAAAAATTGAAATTGTATTTAACTAGTACTTGGATAGTTTCAAACAATTGAGTATTGTTTTCTCTATCATATGCATATATTTTTCCTATTCCATTATTATATAGTCTTTCAAGTATAGGATTGTTAGGATATTTATATAGAAGATGATATACAATCAAATCATCATAAGCATAAATACTTTTTCTATTTTTAAATATTTTAGCACCAATTTTCAAACTAAATATGACATCTTCATAGGCCAAATTTAATTCATCTAAAGTATCATAAGCTCTACTTAATCCAATAGAAAATTTATATTCGGGCATCTGAAGTTCCAATGTATTTAAAAGATTATTGTATTTTTGAAGTAGTTTTTCATTTGGAATATCATGTTTTATTCTTATAAATACAATAGAGGAAGTGTTTGTTATAGCATGATCATCATAAAAACTAGCTTTGGCAATATTTAAAGTTTCATTTATAATATTTGTAGGTATTTTTTCTGATTCCAATGGTTCTGAATGTTTTACTTTTAAAGGTCTTATGTTAATTATCCATACAAATCTTTTTAAATTATATTCTATATTGAAAAATTTGGCTTCTTTTTCAACAATATTTTTATCAGAATACAAACCGTACAATATACCTCTTACAAATTCTTCTTTGGACTTGTTGTATATAAGCTCTTTTTCATGATAAGTCATCAAAGATATTATTATGAAAGGTATAGCTTCATTGGAAATTTTGATATTGTATTCACCATCGCTTGTTTTGTCAATTTCTTCTACGATACAAAGATATCCTAAATCTCTATCATAAGTTTTTAATGGATATATTGTATAGATTTCATCACTACCACTATATACAATTGGGTTTAGAGTAGACAAAGTATTTGATTCATTGTCTTTGATTAAAGTCAGCATAGTATCTGTAAGTATTTTTCTTTCTGAATTTAAAGGATTTGAATTTGCAAAGTCAATTATTTCTCCACAATCTGACAATAAAACCACAAAACCATTTATATAATGGGTAAGAATCCTGAGGATGTTGTTTGTAGAAAAATAATTGGTATTTTTTAAATTAATGAGATTGTTTTTAAATTGATTAACTAAAAAATTACTTACATCCTTTGTATATTTAAGAGCGGAAATGATATCCTCATAAGAGTTGTCTGCTGGTATTTTAATGACTGGGAAATTGACTTCATATAGTTTAATTATCTGATGGAAGTGGTTAATTATTTCATCATTAATACTTTCTTTAAAAACAAGTCCCAACAACCCAATTTTCTGTTCTTTAAGTGTATTCAATATAGTAACAAGATTTATCTTTTCCTTAACAATTATATCAGGAGAAACTATAACAAAATCTCCTTTTTTAAATTGGGAGTGCTCATAGGGAATGTCAATTATTCTGATATCTTTAATATTGTTGTCAAAGTATTCATTCCCAGAAATAATTTCAAAATTAATGAAATTTTGGCTAAGATCAAATAGTTCTTGAATTTTCATTGAGAGATCACCCTTATATTTAGAATGTTTTTACTAGTATACTTCATTAAATTAATATATGCAAGGGCGTACAACATTAGAGTCTTCTAATTCTTGGAAAATTCAATCAGTAAAAAATGTTTTTAATAGTTCCAAATATGTTGCAAGGCTAAATTAAATGATATAATTGTATTGTAAAATATTGAATATATTTATAACTATTTTATTTATACGAGGAGGCGGAAATATGAAGGTTTTTTTGAGTGCAGATATTGAAGGAACTACTGGTATCACTCATTGGGATGAGACAACAAAAAGCAAACAAGACTATGAGTATTTTGCACAGCAGATGACAAGAGAAGTAGAAGCTGCTTGCAGGGGAGCTTTAAAGGCAGGTGTAGAAGAAATTTGGGTAAAAGATGCCCATGAGTCAGGAAGAAATATAAATCCAGCCAAATTGCCAGAAAATGCAAAGCTCATAAGAGGTTGGAGTGGGCATCCATTTTCAATGGTTCAAGAATTGGATGAATCCTTTGATGCATTGATATATACAGGATATCATTCTTGTGCTAGTTCAAATTTTAATCCACTTGCTCATACTATGAATAGTTCTACTATCGACTATATAAAATTGAATGGGGCAATTTGCAGTGAATTTTTATTGCATTCTTATGCGGCAGCTTATGTAGGAGTTCCAGTTGCATTTTTAAGTGGGGACAAGGGACTTTGCGAAGAGGTAAAGAGCTTAAATGAGAATATAGTTACGGTAGCAGTAAATGAAGGAATTGGAGATTCAACTATAAGTATTCATCCAGAGTTAGCTACAAAACTCATTGAAGAAGGAGTAGAAAAAGCACTAAAGGGAGATTTAAACAAATGCAAGATAGGATTACCTGATGAATTTGAACTTGAAATTAGATATATAGTTCATACCAAGGCTTTTAGAAATTCATTTTATCCAGGAGCAGTGCAAACTTCACCTAAAACTATAGTTTTGAAAACTACAGATTATTTTGATGTATTGAGAGCAATATTATTTTTAACTTAATGCTTGTTTAGAGAGGCGAAATATATTATAATATGTCTAAATATATGTGTGAGGAGAATTGCTGTTGAAAATGGAAATAGATAAAAACGAAGATAAGATAATAAGGAAAAAAATACTTTCAATGATTTTACCAGTGACTATGGAAAATATTTTGCAGATGATGGCAGGGTTTATCTCTATGGCTATGATAGGAAGAATAGATGCTGTAGCGATAGGTTCTCTTGGAATAAGCAATAGAATCACTCAAGTAGTTTGGGCTCTTTTTAAAGGAATAGCAACTGGAGCTTCAGTATTTGTAGCTCAAGCTTATGGAGCTAATGACAAACAAAAATTGAGGAAAGTAGCTCAACAAACTATTATGTCATCAGTTATATTGGTACTTGTTCTTCAGCAGATACTTTTTTGGAATGCATCTTATTTTCTAAAAATTTTCAACCCAAGTCCTTCCTTGCTTCAAAATGGCACACTACATTTAAGAACAGTTTCTTGGGGACTTCCATTTTTGACTATAGTTCTAATTGTGGCTGGAATACTTCAGGGAATGGGAAATGCTAAAACTCCTATGAAAATTGCATTGATAATGAACTTTCTAAATGTGGCGTTTGGCTACACTTTTA
>JAKPAR010000178.1 GCA_029779375.1 Bacillota bacterium
TTTTTTATAAAGAATGTCCTGACTAGAATATAAGCAAACAATAGACCTATTACAATGTTTATGAGAGTTGAAAAGAACATGGCGAATTTAGGGTTGATATGGATAAATCTTTCTAAAAGATCATAAATTAAATTTGAAACCATAGTGCTTAAGAACAAAGTTAAAATAAGTGCAAAAACAATTTTTAATTTTAAATTCCCAAATTTTTCTTTTATTTTTTTTATTTCGGAATTATTTTCCATAAAAACTCCCCCTTCTTCATACTTTAATAATATTTTACACTAATATTGTAACAAATGAAATAGAAACAGCAAAATTTGCTATTTTTTAAAATATTAATTGAGATGATATACAAAATAAGATTGATATTCTAGTTATTAAATGATAATATTAATTAAAAAAGAAGGTGAAAACATGAGCAATAAATCTAGAAATATTATAATTTTAATTATCATATTAGCTATAATTTGTGCTTTTTTTGTTCTTAAGAATGTAGATGAAAATAAAAAAGAAATTAAAATTATTTCTGGATTAGTCGTAGGGAAAAACCAATCAGGGGAAATTAATTTTGTAACTATTGAAACTTTTGGAGAAGATGGAAATGAACTCGAAAAGCTTTCCTTTGAGGTTCTAGATGAAAACTTGTGGAATACTATCAAGAAAAATAAATATTATTTTTTAACTTATAGTGTAAAAGAAAGTGGGTCATTTGTACTTGAAGATGTACAAGAGAATGATACTTTTGGGAAAATATACGAGAAGGTTTTACATGAAGAAGAAGAATCAGTAGGAAAAGAAGAACAGATAGAAAAGAGAGAAAAATTCACTGCCATATTTCCATCAACAGATAGATTGGATACTTCCGATTTGACTTTGTTGGATAGTGTTAAAGTTGATATAGACAATGACAACAAAGAAGAAATTATAGAATTATATACTACTGCTCAAAGAGATAAAGATGGTGAAATGATGTGGGATGATGGTCAAAAGTGGTTTTTGCTAGTTCATGATGAGGATAAAGAATATATATTGTTTGATGAATATGTTCAAATTGGAACATTAGAGTTTTGGGTTTTCACATCAAAGAATGACTATCATATTTTGACACTACAAACAGGTTCAGCTGTTTTAAAGTTATCTGACTATACTTATGATATAGAAAGAGAGTCTTTTGTAAAAAAAGATATTTTCAATCCGGAATTTTTAAATGTTATACATGGTTCGACTATTAGGTAGATAAAAAGCATTCGTTCTATGAGATTTTTATGTAGAATGAATGCTTTTTTCAAATACTACTTTATTTTCAATTGGTAAATATGCTATGATTAGATAAAGGACTTTAAATCTTCTGAAAATTAGGTGATGAATATGTTAGATAATGAGAAAGTTAGTTTTATAGAAGAAAGAGTACAGAGGTATAGAGATTTTGGTATACTCAATTATCATGCTTTAGAAGGAATGGCAGACTGGGTAAGGATTGTAGATAAGGATGGGATCATAATATATGCAAATAAAACGATGAAAGAAAGTTTAGGGGAAGATATAGAAGGAAGGAAATGCTATGAAGTTTTGGGAAAGGATTTGCCTTGCAATTTTTGTATTACCAAAAGGAGTATAGAAATTGGAGAAATAGTACAAAAAGAGGAAAGGGTAGGAGATAGAATTTTTTCAGTAAAAAGCTCACCTGTGGCAGATTCAGAAGGTAATATATATGCTGCTGTGGAAGTTTTCAGAGATGTGACCAGAGAAAGAAAATTGGAGAAGGAGCTGAAAGAAAAAAATAGGAAAATGAGCAAGGATTTACTTTTTGCTAAAACTTTGCAACAAAAAATCCTTCCTAAAGAAGGAATATATAAAAATATAAAATTCAATTATATATATAAACCATGTGAGATGATTAGTGGAGATATGTTTGATATATTCAGTATAGATGAAAATCATGTAGGAATATATATAAGCGATGTAGCGGGTCATGGTGTTACAGCATCTATGATGACTATGTTTGTGAGACAAACTATGCGTTCTATAAAGGACGAAATTATTAGTCCATCAAAAGCGCTTACAGAACTTCACAAGAAATTTGTGGATTTAAATTTGGATGATGACAAATATTTCACTATGTTTTATGGTGTATTAGATACTAGGACAAATATTTTTAAATATTCAAATGCTGGGCACAATTGTATTCCAATACTTTTTAATGATGAAAAGTTAGAAATATTAAAAATCAGAGGTTTTCCTATTTCATATATATTCAATGAAATATTTTATTTAGAAGATAGTGTTCAATTTCACAAAGGTGACAAAATACTTTTTTATACAGATGGAATAACGGAAGTTCATGATAGGGGAAAAAATCAGTTTGGATTGGAAGGAGTTATAAAAGTTATAGAAAACAACAGAGGAGACATTTTAAACGCTATAAATAGGGAAGTAGAAAAGTTTCAATGGGGAGAGCAAGAAGATGATTTTGCATTAGTTCTTGTTGAAGTTATGGAATAAAAAATATATTGACACCTGATTTAGCATGATGTATTATATTTTTGCTAAAATGAAAGGGTGGTGTAAAATTGAAATTTATTTCTTTTAATCCATATAGGACCATTGGTATTCCAAATATAATATATATAAAGCCAGAAAATATGTTTAGAGAAAAAGAGATTATTAAAGAGGCAGATTATGTGCTTTTTCCAGAATATTGGCAGTTAAACACTCTTGTATATGGTCTAAATAAGAAAATATTTCCGAATATAAGCACATACCACCTTGGACACAACAAAATTGAGATGACAAGAACACTTTGGGCTACTTTTCCTCAAAATGTGCCTTATACAAAGATTACAAATTTAGATAGAGTATGTGTAGAAGATATAGAAGAGGAATTTGGATATCCTTGTGTATGTAAAGAAATCAGAAATTCTATGGGAAGGGGAGTATACCTCGTAGAAAATAGAAGAGAATTGTTGGAATATATGAACAACAACGAAGTTCTTTATATTCAAGAGAAACTTCCAATAGATAGGGATTTGAGAATTGTCTATGTTGGAGATAGAGTTGTAGCGTCTTATTGGAGAATAGGAAGGGAAGGAGCTTTTCACAACAATATAGCTAAAGGTGGTACCTATTCTTTTAGAGATGTTCCTGAAGCTAGTATAAAATTGGTGGAGAATGTAGCTAGTTCACTTAAGATAAATCATGCAGGATTTGATATAGCGGTAGTGGGTGATAAATATTATATATTGGAGTTCAATGTATTGTTTGGAAATGAAGGCTTAAATCATATGGGAATAAAGGTAGAGCCCTTGATATATGAGTATATCATGAGAGATTTAAACCCAGATAGTCCAAATTATCCTGACAATGTGCAAAAAGCATCCTAGAAGTACATCTTCTAGGATGCTTTTTGCTACAGCGAGAACCGTCCCTGCCGTAGCACCTGCCGTAGCATGCTGTCGCAACTTCTGGGATTTTTTTTTGAGAAATGTGATATTATATATATTGAGAAAAATATGAGGGGGTGCTAATGTGGCAAGCATTAGTTTAGACTATACTCATAGTTTTATAGAAGATTATGAGTTGGAAAATATCAAGGAATATGTGAATATAGCTCACAATATGCTCCATGATAAAAAGGGACCAGGTAGTGAGTATACAGGATGGGTTAATTATCCAAAGGAATTTGATATAGATGAATATGAAAGGGTGAAACTAGCTTCAGAAAAGATAAGAAAAAACTCGGAGGTATTCATAGTCATAGGTATAGGTGGTTCTTATTTAGGTGCTAGAGCTTGTATAGAGGCATTAAATCACAATTTTTACAATATGCTATCTAGTGAAAAGAGAAATGGACCGGAAATATATTTTGTTGGGAACAATGTGAGTAGTTCTTACATATTGGAACTTTTGGAGCTTATAGATGGAAAAGATATTAGCATTAATACTATATCTAAATCTGGTACAACTACAGAGCCTGCTATTGCTTTTAGAATATTTAAGGAATATATAGAAGAGAAATATGGAAAAGAAGAGGCTAAAAATAGAATATATATTACAACAGACAGCAAAAAGGGAGCATTGAAAGAACTAGCTTCTAAAGAAGGTTATGAAACATTTACAGTTCCAGATGATATTGGAGGAAGATATTCTATCCTTACTTCAGTAGGCTTACTTCCAATTGCAGTATCTGGCTTAAATATTGATGAGATAATGAATGGTGCCAAAGATGGCATGGAAGAGTATGGGGTTTTAGATTTAGATAAAAATTATTCTTATCAGTATGCAGCTATAAGAAATGTATTGTATAGAAAAGGCAAAGAAATAGAATTACTTACAAGTTATGAGCCTAGTTTGTTTTATCTTCAAGAATGGTGGAAACAATTGTTTGGTGAAAGTGAAGGAAAAGATTTGAAAGGTATATATCCATCTTCTGCAAGTTTTACTACAGATCTCCATTCCTTAGGTCAGTTAATACAGGATGGAAGGAGGAATATATTCGAAACAGTTATAAATATAGAAGAACCTAAAGTTGATATGATCTTAAAAGAAGATAAAGAAAATTTAGATGGTCTCAACTTTCTTTCAGGGAAAACTATAGATTTTGTGAACAAGAAGGCTTTTGAAGGTACTCTTATGGCGCACACAAGTGGAGGAGTTCCCAATATTATTTTAAATATAGAAAAAATGAATGAATACAATTTTGGCAAACTTATATATTTCTTTGAAAAAAGTTGTGCTATCAGTGGATATTTATTGGGAGTAAATCCATTTAATCAGCCTGGAGTTGAGGAATATAAAAAGAATATGTTTAAATTTTTAGGTAAACCTGGATATTAGAATATAAATGGGATGGTTAGAACCATCCCTATATTTTAACCAATAGGAAAATTTTAGTTTTTCTTAATATAAGACTTCCTGAAATGGTTTTCAAAAGATTCTTCTATTGTAAGCCCTTTTTACATCTTATGGCCAGTAAAATCAATATAAAAATATTTCTTATCTTTAGCTACGGGTATCCAACCTTCAGAAAAACTTCCTATTTCATCATATATTGGGTTTATAACTACATTGTAATCATTATCAATTATACCATATTTCCCATTTTCCTTAAATACAGAAAAATTTATACTAATTGGGTAGAATAATGTTGACATTATAGAAATTTTTTCAAAGGCAGGTAAATCTTTTATT
This sequence comes from Bacillota bacterium, assembly GCA_029779375.1. Taxonomy (GTDB): domain Bacteria; phylum Bacillota; class Clostridia; order Tissierellales; family Sporanaerobacteraceae; genus Sporanaerobacter. The sequence continues at coordinate 5,188 of JAKPAR010000178.1, forward strand.
TTGTTTCCCCTTATATCGGTTAAAATCCAATTAGTATCAGTTTTTAAAAGAAATGCATTACTACCATTATAGTAGAGATCGTCATATTTAATATCAATTATTATTTTTCCATTTCTATTGATAACTCCTTGTTTTCCATCCTTTTCAGCAGCAATAAACCCTGAATTTATTGAATTTGTAAAGATATATAAATCATCATATTCAAAAGGCATTATAATATTTCCTTTTCTATCAATAATACCATAATTTTTTGAGGAATATCTATTTTCATATAATTGAGCTTTTATATACTTATTTCTATGTTCTAAAAACAATGGGGCATACTTGGGTTCAATAACTATATTCCCGTTTCTATCTATACAACC
>JAKPAR010000221.1 GCA_029779375.1 Bacillota bacterium
GAGCCATCAAGGATAAAAAGGCAAATGGTACTTCCCAAATTTATGCTAAAAATTATATTTGGTAAAAATGTAGTGGAATAGTTGAAAGAGAGGAAAGCGTATGGAAACAGATAAAAGATGGTATAAAGAAATTATTTCTTATATAGGAATTGCTTTAGGAGTTTTTTTAATGGCTGTTTCACTAAACTTTTTTTTAGAACCCAATACCATTGCTCCAGGTGGAGTGACAGGTCTTGCTATCGTAATAAAAAAAGGTACTGGAATACCAGTATATATTACAAACTTGATCATAAATATCCCCCTATTTATTATAGGAGTTAAAACTTTGGGGAAGGCTTTTGGTGTAAAGACTCTTTTTGCAACTTTGACACTTTCATTTTTCTTTAAGATTGTTCCCTATGAAGTAGTCACAAAAGATTTGCTATTATCTGCTGTATTTGGTGGAGTACTTATGGGTATAGGATTAGGAATAGTATTTAAATCTGGTGGAACTACAGGAGGAACAGATTTAGCTGGAGCAATACTAAACAAGGCTATTCCCAAATTTAGCATTGCTACATTTATGATGATGATAGACGTATGTGTCGTAGCAATTGCAGGTATTGTTGACAAGAGTGTAGAAACTTCTCTCTATTCAATCATAGCCCTATATGTGTCTATGAGAATAGTAGATTTACTTCTTGAAGGGGCAGGTTATGTAAAAGCCTTTTTAATAATCACAGAGAAACCAGAAGAAATAAGCAAGGTGCTTATGAAGGATTTAGACAGAGGAGTTACAATGTTTAAGGGAAAAGGCATGTATACAAAAGAAGAAAAAGATGTACTTCTTTGTGTTGTAAATAGATCACAATTTACAAAAGTAAAAGATATAGTCACTAGAGTAGATGAAAATGCTTTTGTCATGGTGACTGAAATGTATGAAGTAATAGGTGAAGGCTTTAAAGAAGTAAAATAAGGTAGGAGGGATAGAATGAAAAATTATGAAGAATTAAAGTCCATTGCAAGTATTTTGAGAATTGACATAATTAAGATGCTTGAAAAGTCTCAATCAGGACATCCAGGAGGTTCCCTTTCCGCTTGTGAAATATTGACTGCTCTTTATTTTAAAGAGATGAATATTGATCCTAAAAACCCACATTGGGAAGATAGAGACAGATTTGTATTGTCAAAAGGTCATGCTGCTCCAGTACTTTATGCAGCATTAGCAGAAAGAGGATATTTTCCAAAAGAAGAATTGAACAGTCTTAGAAAGATAAATTCAATGCTTCAAGGACATCCAGATATGAAAGGAACTCCGGGAGTAGATATGACTACAGGTTCATTGGGGCAAGGTCTTTCAGCAGCTAGTGGTATGGCATTGGCAGGCAAAATTGATAAAAAAGACTACAGAGTATATGCTCTAGTAGGAGATGGGGAAGTACAAGAAGGTATCATATGGGAGGCAGCTATGTCTGCAGCTCACTACAAGCTAGATAATTTAACAGTACTCATGGATCACAATGGTCTACAAATTGATGGGAAAAATGAAGACGTAATGAATATTGAGCCTATAGATGAAAAGTTCAAATCCTTTGGATGGCATGTGATAAAAATAGATGGACACAATTTTGAAGAGATATTTGCTGCATTGGAAGAAGCTAAAAACACCAAAGGTAAACCTACTATGATAATAGCTAGTACAGTTAAAGGAAAAGGAGTTTCCTTTATGGAAAATCAAGCAGGATGGCATGGAAAAGCTCCAAGCAGTGAACAAGCACAACAAGCACTTGAAGAATTGGGAGGTGTAGAGAATGACTAATTCTATGGCTACAAGAGAGGCATATGGAGAAGCACTAAAAAAACTAGGAAGCATAAATAAAGATGTAGTAGTACTAGATGCAGACCTTTCAGGTTCTACAAAAACTGCTGTGTTTAAAAGTGAATATCCTGATAGATTTTTCAATGTAGGTATAGCAGAACAAAATCTTATGGGTACAGCAGCAGGATTAGCTACAGCAGGTAAAATTCCTTTTGCCAGTACTTTTGCTGTATTTGCCACTGGAAGAGCTTTTGAAATAATTAGGAATTCTATATGCTATCCAAAATTAAATGTAAAAGTTGCTGCAACTCACGCAGGACTCACAGTAGGAGAAGATGGAGCAACCCATCAATCTATTGAAGATATAAGTCTTATGAGATCCCTTCCAAACATGGTAGTTTTAAATCCAGCAGATGGAGTAGAAGCAGAAAAGTGTATAATGAAAGCTGCTGAATACAAAGGGCCAGTATATATAAGACTTGGAAGAAGTAAAGTACCTACAATATTTGATGAAAATTATAATTTTGAAATAGGAAAAGGTGTACTATTAAAAGATGGTTCTGATGCAACCATCATAGCTACAGGAATTATGGTTTCAAAAGCATTGGAAGCAAGTAAAATGCTAGAAAAAGAAGGCAAATCCATAAGAGTTATAAACATGTCAACTATAAAACCAATAGACAGTGATATCATCATCAAAGCAGCTAAAGAAACAAAGAAAATAATCACAGTAGAAGAACATAGTATCATTGGAGGATTGGGTAGTGCTGTAGCAGAAGTACTTTCAGAAAACTATCCAGTACCACTAAAGAGAATAGGAATCAATGATACCTTTGGTGAATCAGGAACAGCAGATGATGTACTCGAAAAATATGGCTTAACAGTAGAAAACATCATAAAAACAACCAAAGATTTCATATAGTGGCAAGGGGACGTTTTGTTTGCCACCCTTTTGCCACTATGCCCGTTGTGGTAAGCGTAAAATACATCCAAATAATAATTTGGATGTATTTTTTATGCTATAATATAGGCAATAGATAAGAAAGCTGGGATGAATAGTGGAGAAAATTTTAAACGATAAAATTGAAGAATATAAAGAAGAATTGTTGAAATCCATTGTAGAAGTTGTCAATGTGCCTAGTGTCAAGGGAGAAGCAAAGGATACTGCTCCTTTTGGGCAAGGTCCCAAAGATGCATTGATAAAAGGATTAGAAATAGCTGAAAGACTAGGATTTAAAACGAAAAACTTAGATAATTATATTGGATATGCCCAATATGGCGAAGGTGAAGACTATATAGGAATTTTAGGGCACTTAGATGTAGTTCCTGTAGGAGAAGGTTGGATTTTTCCACCTTTTAGTGGACATATTGAAAATGGGAAAATGTATGGTAGGGGTGTATTGGACAACAAAGGTCCGATTATATCGGCACTTTATGGATTATATGCTATCAAGGAAGCTAAACTTAAATTAAGTAAACCAGTTAGAATCATATTTGGTACCGATGAAGAAAGTGGATTCAATGATATCCCATACTATTTAGAAAAGGAAAAGCCTCCTATAATGGGATTTACTCCTGACTGTCAATATCCAGTTGTCTATGGAGAAAGAGGAAGAGCAAATATTCAATTTCAAATAGAGTACAATGATGAAAATTATGAAAAAGCTTTTAAGGAATTCTCCGATTTTTTAAATACATACATTCTTTCTAGCAAGAAAAATGGCGATAGATTGGGTATTGATTTTGGTGATGAAGAATTTGGAACTATGGAGATGAGAAATTATGATATTGGAATAGAAAAGTCAAAATTTGTATTCAATATTAGTCTAAGCTATCCAGCCATTGTTGGTATTGATGAAATATTAGAAAAGATACAATCAAAGTTAAGTGAAAATATAAAAATGAAATTGCTATTAAACTATAATCCAGTTAAATTTGAGAAAGACTCATTTTTAGTCAAATCTTTGCAAAAAGCATATGAAGAAGTTGCAAATTTAGATGGCACACCTATTACTACAAGAGGAGGCACATATGCCAAGATAATGCCTAATATTGTACCATTCGGACCTTCTTTTCCAGGGCAGGATGGAATATCTCACAATCCAAATGAATATATGGACATAAGCGATATTGTTCTAAATGCAAAGATATTTGCCCAAGCAATATATAATTTAGCAAAATAGGTGGCAAGGGGACGTTTTGTTTGCCACCCTTTGCCATTATTTACAAAATGTTAAATGAGGAAGATGACAATGATTTATTTAAATGCTTTTACATTTCCTAATAGGGATAGGGAATTTGATTTTTTCATTAGTGTAAAAAGAACGTGCTATGATTCGTTCTATCCATTCAATGTATTGTCAAGACATGGTTTTGAAAGAATTGATTTTGAGCCAGTGACGATTTTATATGGGGGAAATGGTTCGGGAAAATCAACAGCATTAAATGTCATAGCAGAAAAAACAGGAATAAATCGTGACTCCATCTACAATAAATCCAATTTCTATATAAACTATGTCGATATGTGCGATATGGAGCTTAGAGATGACATAACTGAAAATAGCAGAATTATCACTAGTGATGATGTATTTGATTATATGCTTAATATTAGGAATCTCAATGAAGGAATTGACCAAAAACGTGAAAAGCTTTTTGAAGAATATTTGGATGCGAAATATTCTGACTTCCAAATGAGTTCTATAAAAGATTATGAGGAACTTAGAAAAATAACTACTGCAAGAAGTAAAACTCAGTCACGTTTTGTGAGAAATGAATTGATGGATAATGTACGAGAATATTCAAATGGTGAGAGTGCATTCTTGTATTTCACAGAAAAAATCGAAGAAAATGGGCTTTATTTGTTGGATGAGCCTGAAAACAGTCTTTCTCCAAAACGTCAAATGGAATTGATGAAATTCATTGAGGACTCAGCAAGGTTCTTTGGCTGCCAGTTCATCATATCAACACATTCCCCATTTTTGCTCTCCATGCATGGAGCAAAAATATATGATCTTGATGCAAATCCAGTTGATGTGAAAAAGTGGACAGAATTGGAGAATGTGAGAACATACTATGAATTTTTCAAAAGACATGCAGAAGAGTTTTAAGCAAAATATTTAAGGAAATGAGAAGGAAATTGCAGACAAGTATAGAAGTTATATCATGTTTGCTATTTATGAAAAAAGGTGAAAAGATTATGAATGCAATTACTGGACGAAAGAACAATTTATATGAAAGATTAAAATTTGATATAAATGATGCTGTTGAAATGAAATTTATAGTATCATTTTTAATGGAATCTGGTATTAAACTGATTGCAGATGATTTAGAGGCAGCCATTTTAAATGGAGCTAAATTAAAAATAATCACTGGAACATATTTAAATATTACTGAGCCATCTTGTATTTACTATTTAAAAGATAGATTAGGAGATAAAGTTGATATAAGATTTTTCAATATACCACAATTATCCTTTCATCCAAAAACTTATATAATAAATAAAAAAAGTGAAAGTGTATTGTATATTGGTTCATCCAATATGTCACGTTCTGCTTTGATTGAAGGGGTAGAATGGAACTATAGATTGGATAAAAAATTATCTCCAGAGGATTTTCAAGGATTTGAAGATGAATTTGATTATATATATGAAAATCAGTCAGATGAGGTAACAGATGAAAAGTTGAGACAATATGCATCTATATGGGTAAAGCCAAGAATAATAAAACAAATAGAAGAAACTCAAAAAATAGAGGTACCCAAGAAAATTGAACCTTTTGGTCATCAGATAGAGGCACTTTATGAACTGAAAAAAGCCAGGGAAGAAGGAATAGATAAAGGCATGGTAGTTGCTGCTACTGGGACAGGAAAAACTTATTTATCAGCTTTTGATTCTTTAAATTTTGAAAAAGTACTGTTTATAGCTCATAGAAAGGAAATTTTGGAACAGGCATATGATTCTTTCAACAATGTGAGACCAAATTCTGATATGAGTTTTTTTATGGGAGATAAAAAGGACACCAAAGGAGATGTAATCTTTGCAAGTGTTCAAACTCTTGGAAAAGATGAGTACCTGTGTGAAGAATATTTTTCTGAAGATTATTTTGATTATATAATAGTTGATGAATTTCATCATGCTGCTGCAGCTACATATACTAGAATAATAAATTATTTTAAACCTAAATTTTTATTGGGATTGACTGCTACACCATATAGGATGGACAACAAGGATATATTTGAAATTTGCAATGACAATATTATTTATGAAATCAATCTAAAGGACGCAATAAATAGGGATATTTTAGTGCCATTTAAGTATTATGGAGTATATGATGATACGAATTATGATGAGATAGAATACAAAAATGGAAAGTACAATATAGAGCAACTGGAAAAATTGCTGTCTACTGAAAAAAGGGCTGATTTAATTCTTTCAAACTATCTAAAATTTGCAGGAAAGCGAACTATAGGGTTTTGCACTTCCATAGTTCATACTGAATATATGGCAGAGTACTTTTCTCAAAATGGAATTAAATCTGTGGCAGTTCACAGCTCAAATAGTAGTTCTAAATATTTCATGGATAGAGATGAGGCAATAGAGAAACTTGAAAGAGGAGAAATTCAAGTTATATTTGCAGTAGATATATTTAATGAAGGAGTAGATATTCCATCTTTAGATACAGTATTGTTTTTAAGGCCAACGGAATCTTATGTGGTGTTTTTGCAGCAATTGGGAAGAGGATTGAGAAAGTTTGAAGATAAGGATTATCTTGTTGTGATTGACTTTATTGGCAATTATAAAAAGGCTCATTATATTCCTAAACTTTTGGCAGGAGAAAATCCTTTATATATAAAGGAAACTTCACCAAAATACATGTGCAATATTGATTTGCCAGAGGACCGTACAACTAATTTTGATTTAAAATTGATGGATTTATTTGAGGAAATGAGAAAAAGAGATCCTCTAAAAAAGAGGATGAGAGAAGAATATTTTAGATTGAAAGAAAGCTTAGAGAGAAGACCTGATAGAGTAGATATTTATCAGGGAATTGATATTCCCATGAGGGAATACTTAAAAAAAGGATATTTAAGGTTTTTGTATGAAATAGATGAATTAAATGAAATTGAAAAGAAATGGATTGATACAGTTGGAGAAGAATTTCTTATAGAAATTGAGAAAACTGCCATGTCCAAATCATATAAAATACCTGTTTTGCTGTCATTTATAAAAGGTGATAAAATGGTTACAGAAGTTTCAATAGAAGAAGTAGGCAAGTCCTTTATGGATTATTATTCAAACGATAAAGTACATAGTAAAGATTTTAGAGATAAAAAACATAAAGATTGGAAACAGTGGAGTTTAGAAAGATATACAAAAGAAGCAGTACAAAATCCAATAAAGTTTTTATCAAGAAGCAAATTTTTTGCTCATGATGAAATCAACAATACATTTAGCATAACGGATGAGCTGAGTCCATTCATTGATGAAAATTTTATAAAACATTATCTGGATATTTTAAAGTATAGAGAAATACAGTATTTTGCTAGAAGGTTCAAGGAGGAAGAAAAATGAGTTGCTTGTTTTGCGGTAGAGAGTTTTTAGATATAATTGCAGAAAATGAACTTGTCTTTGCAATATATGATAAGTATCCTGTAAATTTAGGACATGTATTGATAATACCCAAAAGGCATTATGCTAGTTTTTATGAATCTACAGAAGAAGAGCTTATAGCTATATATGAAATTGTACAAAAATGCAAAGAAATTGTTGATTCTAAATATAAACCGACTGGGTACAATATTGGAATAAATATAAATGAAAGTGCCGGACAAACTATTATGCATCTTCATGTTCATATGATACCAAGATATGATGGAGATGTAGAAGATCCAAGAGGCGGCATAAGAAATTTGAAAACTCAACTTGTACCCTATAAAGGATAGGAGGATGGAAATGGAAAAGGTTTATAACAAATTAGTCAGAGACAATATACCTGAAATTATAGAGAAAGATGGGAAAAAAAGCGTTATAGAAATTATGGATGAAAATGAATTTTTAGAAGAGCTAAATAAAAAGTTGATTGAAGAAACAGAAGAATACAT
>JAKPAR010000117.1 GCA_029779375.1 Bacillota bacterium
ATTTTTTCAGGAACTACAACTTTTCCTATGGCTAAATTGTTCATAATGGTTTTAAGCGTTATGACACTTTCCTTATATAATCCCTTAAAGTTTCTAATTTGTCTTTTAGACAATTCTTCTTTAGAAATATATACAGGAATCTTATCTACCATATATTCTTCTAATTTCTCTGCAATATATGAATTTATAGTTGAGTTTTTAGAAACTAAAATACTTCCTTCTAAATCATATAAGTTTTCACTCAATATTTCTCCATTGTTACATTCAGACAATTTCATATATTTATATGCCAAAATATCACCCACAGTTTCTACTATTGTATATAGAGAATATTTTATGGTAAAATATTCTCTATATAATATAGCAATATTATCAGAAATTTTTATAAACTGCAATATATATTATAGATTTTGTCCATAATTTCTATCATTTTAGACAAAATAGGTATAATTTCCTAGACTTATAAGAAATCTTTGTAATATTTTCTCATAAGATTGACTTTTCATAATATTATTGTTAAGATATTATCAAACTGAACTTTCATCCAAATTTTTTTGAGGGCTTACCTTAAATTTTTGGATGTACAATACTTCTAATACCTGACAGGAATAGAATATTCTATCCTGAAAGGGAATTGGTTTTATTTTGCTACCAACTTCCTTTCAGAGGAAGTTTTTTTGTTTAGAAAGGAGGAAATTTCTTGAAAAAAAGGATTGCAATCATTAGTGCCATATTGGAAAGCCCAGAAAAATCCCAATATGAGTTCAACAAAATCGTTTCAGAATACAAATCCCTCATAAAAGGAAGAATGGGCATACCTTTTGATGAGGAAAATATTTCAGTCATATCCATAACTGTTGTAGGAACTATTGATGAAATAAATAGCCTGACAGGAAAATTGGGAAATCTAAATAATATCACTGTAAAAACTTCTATATCTAAAAAGGAGCTTGATTGATGAAAGAAGTATTGGACAAATTATATAAAACCAACTCCCTATCTAAAGATGAACTCACCTATATTTTAAACAATTTAGATAAATCTTCACAAAATTATTTATTCCAATTGGCAAAAGACACTACAATCAAAACTTATGGAAACAAAGTATTTATAAGGGGACTTCTGGAATACTCCAACCACTGCAAAAACAACTGTATGTACTGTGGCATTAGACGTGATAACAAGAATGTAGATAGATACAGGCTCAGTGAAGAAGAAATACTCCTCTCTCTTGAAGAAGGATACAAAATAGGATATAAGACTTTTGTATTGCAAGGCGGAGAAGATTTATATTTCACTGATGACATATTTGAAAATTTGATACTTAAAATAAAAAAACAATTCCCAGATGTAGCAGTTACTCTTTCCATTGGAGAAAGAAGCTATGAAAGTTATGATAGATTTCATAGGGCTGGAGCAGATAGATTTCTGCTTAGACACGAGGTAGCAAATGTTCAATTGTATAACAAACTTCATCCTGGAATGAATTTTGAAAACAGAAAAAGCTGCTTATACAATCTGAAAAAAATAGGATACCAAGTTGGAGCAGGATTCCTTGTAGGACTGCCTGGTGAAAGCAATGAAATACTAGCTGAAAATCTGATATTTTTAAAAGATTTAGAGCCAGCTATGGTGGGGATAGGTCCACTGATTCCTCACCCTGATACTCCATTAAAGGATGAAAGAGTTGGTTCCGCAGAAAAAACTATTGTGATGCTCTCCCTCACAAGACTTCTTCTTCCAACTGCATTAATCCCTATAACTACTGCTTTAAATACCATTTGTGAAGATGGACTAGAACGTGGCCTGATGGCTGGAGGAAATGTAGTCATGCTCAATCTCTCACCTATATATGTGAGAAAAAAATATGAGATATATAAGAACAAAGAAACAAGGGACGCCCATGAATTGAAAACCATTGAAGAAAAGGCTAAAAGTGTTGGTTTTGTTGTGGATATGGAAAGAGGAGACAATATAAATTTTAGGAGGAATGAAAATGGAAAATAGTTTTATCAATGATGAAAAAATTTGTGAACTCCTTGAAAGTGGCAAAGGGGCTTCTAAAGCTGAAATAAGAAAAATCATAGCTAAATCTTTAGGTAAAACTCGTCTTGAACCCGAAGAAACAGCTAAACTTCTACAAGTAGAAGATAAGGAACTTTTAGAGGAAATATTTGAGGCTGCAAGAACCCTTAAACAAGAGATATATGGAAACAGAATAGTATTTTTTGCACCTCTTTATATAGGAAACAAATGTATAAACAATTGCCTCTACTGTGGATTTAGAAGAAACAATAAAGCCATAGTTAGAAAAACCTTGACTCATGAAGAACTTGAAGAACAAGTGAAAATTCTTGAAAGTAAAGGACACAAGAGACTTATTTTAGTATATGGGGAACATCCACATTATGATGCTGATTTTATAGCTGAAACTATGAAAATTGTCTATGGTACAAAAAATGGAAAAGGTGAAATCCGAAGGGTAAATATAAATGCCGCCCCTATGGAAGTAGAAGACTATAAAAAACTTAAAGAAGCAGGAATAGGAACATTCCAAATATTCCAAGAAACATATCATTATGAAACATATAAAAAACTTCATCCCGAAGGAGATATGAAAAGCGACTACAACTATAGGCTATATGGTTTAGATAGGGCCATGAAAGGCGGAATAGATGATGTGGGAATAGGTGCATTGTTTGGACTTTATGATTGGAAATACGAAGTCATGGGGCTACTATATCATGCTATACATTTAGAAGAAACTTTTGGAGTAGGTCCTCACACTATTTCTTTCCCAAGAATAGAACCAGCCATAGATACTGAATTTTATGACCAAACTAAATATAAGGTTTCAGATGATGACTTCAAAAGAATCGTAGCTATACTTCGTCTATCCGTTCCTTATACTGGAATGATTTTGACTGCAAGGGAAAACCCTGAAGTAAGAAAACAAGTAATTCCTCTTGGGGTATCTCAAATAGATGCAGGTTCAAGAATAGGTATAGGTGGATATACAAAAGATGATTATATACCAGATAAAGAACAATTCCAATTAGGAGATATGCGTTCTCTAGATGAAGTCATTGGACAAATGTGTGATTTAGGGTTTTTGACTTCCTTCTGTACTGCTTGCTATCGTTCAGGAAGAACTGGAGAAGAATTCATGTGCAAAGCTAAACCAGGAGAAATACAAAATTTCTGTGAAGCCAATGGAATATTTACATTTAAAGAATATCTAATAGACTATGCTTCAGAAGAAACTAGAAAACGAGGAGAAAAAATTATATCAAAAGAATTAGATAAGCTTGAGCCAAATAGAAGAAAACTCATTGAAGAAAAATTGAAAACCATAGAGGAAGGTAAAAGGGATGTCTATCTATAATACTCCAAATTCAAATAGAACAACTATATCTATATATGGAAAAAGAAATGCAGGAAAATCTTCCATTTTAAATGCAATTGTAGGGCAAGAAGTCTCCATTGTCAGCCCTTTTAAAGGTACTACCACAGATCCAGTAAAAAAGGCCATGGAATTAAATCCAGTAGGACCAGTGCTTTTTATTGATACTGCAGGAATTGATGATGAAGGAGATCTCGGCCATTTGAGAGCACAGAAAAGTTTAGATACAACAAGACGTACAGATATAGCCCTATATGTAATGGATGGAGAGGATATTGATGAAGAATCTTTTTTGAATATGGAATTGATGTTTAAGAAGTACAATATTCCCTATATTCTTGTGATAAATAAAATAGATCTTCTTTCTAAAGAACAAATTCATGCTATAAGTAAAAAGTTTCCTGAAGCTGTTTTAGTGTCAACTACTTCTAATGAAAGCATCGAAAAGCTTAAAACTTTAATTATTGAAAAAATTCAAGATACAGAAGAAGACCTTCCTATTGTAGGAGATTTAATTCCATATGGCGGAAAAGTTGTACTTGTAGTTCCCATTGACAAGGAGGCTCCAAAGGGAAGACTCATTCTTCCTCAAGTACAAGTTTTAAGGGATTGTCTTGACAATGGAATCAAGTCTTATGTAGTGAGAGATGTAGAACTTGAAAGTGCATTAAACGACTTAAATGATATAGATTTAGTTATAACTGATTCCCAAATATTTAAAAAAGTAGATGAAATTGTACCAAAAAATATCCCCCTTACTTCCTTTTCTATTCTCTTTGCAAGGCACAAGGGAGATTTAAAAGATTTTGTTCATGGAATAAATGCAATAAAATCTTTAAAAGATGGGTCAAATATACTAATAGCTGAAAACTGTACTCACAACACATCTCATGAAGATATTGGAAGAATCAAAATACCTACACTACTTCAAAAGAAAACTGGAAAAAATTTTAATTTCGACTTTAAAACAGGGTACAATTTTAGTGAAGATTTAAGTAAGTATAGCCTTGTCATACACTGTGGCGGTTGTATGGTCAATAGAAAAGAAATTGAAAGTAGAATCAAAATATGTAAAGAAAATAATGTTCCCATAACCAACTATGGAATAGTCCTGGCATATACAACTGGAATACTTGATAGATGTATTGAGATTTTTAGATAATTGGGAGAGTGTTGCTCTCCCTTTTTTCCTTATACATATCCATATAATCCCCTTACAGATACTTCGCCTGACAATACATTTTCAACCACACCATTGCCATAATCAACTTCTAGTTCTCCATCACCATTTAACCCTACTACTTTGCACTTTTTTTCTTCACTTCCTCTTATTAATTTCACCTCTTTCCCTATTAGTATTGATTTTTCTCTACATACTTTTAATGTACTAGAAAAGTCATCTTTTTCTATAAAAGGCATATATAATTCTTCAAATCTATTTAAAAATAATCCTAACAATTCTTTTCTATTGATCTTCTCCCCTGTTTCTATTTTAAGAGAAGTCCCTACCTTAGAAACTTCACCTTGAAAATCCTCACTGTCTAAGTTCACGTTTATACCTACACCCATTATTACATAATTTATCATATTTAATTCGCAACTCATTTCAGTAAGTATTCCACATACCTTTTTCCCATTCATGACAATGTCATTTGGCCATTTTATAAATGCTTCTATGCCTAAATCTTCAAGAGCTAAAGCTATTGCTGCTGCACCTATTTGAGTTATCTTCGCCACTTTCATAGGATCTATGCTAGGCTTCAATATGATAGACATCCATATGCCTTTTTTCTTAGGAGAAATCCAAGTTCTACCTAATCTCCCCCTGCCCAGTGTTTGTTCTTCTGCTATAACCAATGTCCCTTCGTCTTCTTTATAAGCTAATTCTTTAGCTTTTATATTTGTAGAATCTATAGTGTCAAAATAATATATTTTTCTTCCTATAATTTTAGTTCCTAAATATTCTTCTACTTCCCCATAAGTAAGTATATCTGGCGAAGAAACCAGTCTATACCCCTTTCTAGGTATGGATTCTATCTCATAGCCTTCTTCCTTTAAAGCATTCATATATTTCCAAATAGCCGATCTGCTCACGCCAAATTTATCACTTATCTTTTCTCCAGAAATAAATCCATCTCTGTTTTCTTTCAACAATATAAGTATTTTATCTTTCATCCTATCACATCCTTTAATTATATATTCTCTAATTCTTTTTATTTTCCTTTAAGTATTTTCTTTTTCTATAACTATTTACTCAAACATCTAAAATAGTATATGATTAATATAATAAATTGAAAGGAGTGAGTTGTGTGAAAAAAAGGTACATATTGATGCTTTTTCTAACCTTAATTATTTTTAGTTCTTTTCCATTAGAAGCAAGTGCAGATGGAGATTTAGCTGTAAATAGATGGCTAGTTGAATCCAAGCTTTTAGAAAATGGAGATTTGTATGTTGAAGAATATATTACATATACTTTTTCAAGTGAATTCAATGGTATATACAGAGAAATATCCCTTGAAGGTACCAATGGAATAGAAAATACTCAAGTATCAGAAATAATTGGCGAAAAAGAAGTAGAATATACAAAAATTAAAAATGGTGAAAACGGAGATAAAAAAGTATTTGAAATACTTGGAGGAGAAAATAAAAAAGTTATAAAAATCTATTGTCCTTCAGAAAATGAAGAAAAAACCTTTAAATTTAAGTATACACTAAAAAATGTAGCTATTTTGTACAATGATACTGGAGAACTATATTACAAATTTTTAGGAGCTGAAAATTCCACCCCTATTGACTATTTTTCAGTAAATATAAAACTCCCTCAAAATATAAATGATAAAGTTAAGATATTTGCCCATGGACCACTAAATGGGACTATTGATTTTGTAGATGAGGATATGGTACATATGGAAGTAGAAAATGTTCCATCAAACACTTTTATAGAAAGTAGAATACTCTTTCCTACAAATTTTATCCCAAATTCTCACAATTTAATAAATAAAAATTCCTATGCTGAAATAATAAATGCTGAAAAAAAACTACAAAAAGATATAATAGCTGAAAATGCTAAAATGGAACATAGGAAAAACACTTTTAATTATATATCCATAATATTGGGTGGAATAAATACAATACTATTAGCTTTAGCTATGATCAGTCTAAGAAGAGAAGTAAATATATATGAAAAAGTAAAGTCAAACCCTATACCTGATGATTGTACTCCTGCTATAGCTTCATATTTATTTAGTTATTCTGTAAATTCAAATTCCATTATAGCTACTATATTGGATCTTTCAAGAAAAGAGTATCTTCAAATTGAAGATGGTGGAAAATATAAAAAGAAAATCAACAATATCATCATCACAAAAACTAAAAATGAAGATGGAAATCTTCTAGCCCATGAAAGGTATTTTATGAATTGGATATTTGATCATATAGGTACTGGAGATAAGGTTGAAACAAGACAAATTGAAGATTACGCCAAAAAATACTACGGAGATTTCTGGAAAGAATATGGACAGTGGACAACAAAAGTCAAAGAAGATGCTATAGATAAAGGTTATTTTGATGACAAAGGCAAAACATGGGGAATATTTATTTTGATATTATCTATAGTATTTATGACTTTAGCAATTGTATCTCTTACTTTTGGTAGCAGCTATGGACTATTTCCTCTCTTTGTTTCTATATTTGGAATAGTATATAGTATACTTTTATTCTTTAGGAGATCAGATTTAGGATATAGTGAATATAAAAAATGGGAAGATTTCATGAAGTATATGAAAGAAAACAGAAGTGACTTAGATAAAGACATATTTGAATATCCTTTGGATATATCTCTTATATATGCATTAGCACTCGGAATAGATAGGAAAATTTTAAATGAATACAAAATACACGCACAAAACTGTTATGATATGACCAATACGAATAGCTGGATATATTGGTATTTTCTCACTAGCTCTCCTAAAAACAATACCTTTGATCAAAGTATAAATAGAGCTTTTGGCACTGTTTCATCTTCCAGTGGAAGTAGCGGTAACTTTGGAAGTGGAGGAGGTTTTTCCGGAGGTGGCGGCGGTGGCGCTGGTGGTGGTGGAACTGGTGGATTCTAATTATCCACCAATTCCTTTAATTCACCTTTAACTTTATATGGAGTATTCCTTAGCTCTTCAATATTTGCTTTACCAAGAAGAAGCATGAGTATCTTGAGCTTATATGTCATTTCATCTAAATACCTATAGGCTGAATCATATCCTCCTTCTAAAATTCTTCTGAGTATTTCCCCGCTGATACCTACCATATGAGCTCCAATACATAAGGATTTCACTACATCAATAGAATCTTCTATACCACCACTTGAGATGATTTTTAAATCATCCTTGATATTCGAACATTGTATAAGGCTCATTGCAGTTGGTATTCCCCAAGTATATATATCAGAAAAATCCTTTTTTATATCTCTTCGTCCTTCAATTTCAATGAAATTGGTTCCTCCAGCCCCTGAAACATCTATATAACGCACACCTACATCATATAATCTAATAGCCACATCTTTTGATATCCCAAATCCAACTTCTTTTACAATGATAGGTACATCTATGTTTTTAACTATATTTTCTATATTCTTAAATAGCCCCTTAAAATGTCTATCTCCCTCTTTCATGACAAGTTCTTGAGCAACATTTAAATGAAGTTGAATGGCATCTGCCTCTATCATATCTATGGCAGCTTTTACTTCATCTATGGTAGCATTGGCACTTAAATTTCCTATGACTACCCCATCTTTCATAGTTTCTCTGACAATCTCAAAAGATTCTCTACTACATGCCTCATAGATTCCTATGGTCTGAGAACCTACTGCCATGGGAATATTAAATTTTAGTGCCAAATTAGACAAAGTTCTATTTATTTCCCGGGAAAATTCTGTACCCCCTGTAATGGCATTTATCATTATAGGATAATCTACACTCTTTCCCAAGAATGTAGTATTTGTTTTTATTTCTTCAAAATCTAGCTCAGGTAGTGCATTGTGTTCTAAATATACATCTTCAAACAATGTAGACTGTTCATGACTAGATTTAAGAAAATATTCTATATGTTCCTTCTTTCTATCCTTTCTTATATTTCTCATACATTTCCCCTACTCTACAGTTTTATTTGTATAAAGGTGATCTCCAAACATTTCCTGTACTAGTATATCCATTTCTTCTTTATTGTATATAAAATAGCTAACTTTTCCTATATATTGACCATCTCCTGGAATAGTAGCTCCATGAATATTTTCTGTATTTATTTTGTTTGCACTAAAAGCCATTTTAGTTAACGTTCCCATAGGTATATTTGTATCTACATATTTATAATATGCTGATATCATCTTTGGCAATTTAAGCAAATTTTTAGGCTTTAAGGCTTGTTCCATAAAAGCTTTCATGAATTGTTGCTGAGCTTTTATTCTACCTAAATCTGCATCCTTGTATCCCTTTCTGAATCTTAAAAACTGAAGAGATTCATCCCCATTTAACACCTGTACTCCTTTTTTTAAATTTATATGAAGTGGTGGGTCTGCTGTTGGATCATCATATTTCATGTTCATAGGCACATCTACTTTAACTCCTCCAATAGCATCTACTACTTCTTTAACTACCTTGTAATCCACTTTTACATAATAGTCTAAATCCACGCCTAAAAGATCTTGTACAGTTTTTACTGATAGTTCTGGTCCCCCATTGGCATGAGCTGCATTTATTTTTCTCTTACCACTTAATCCTCTTATGTCAACTCTAGTATCTCTTGGTATAGAAAGTATTTTTACAGCTCCTGTATTAAAGTCTATATTCACCAACATCATAGTATCCGTTCTAGTTCCCTTTGATTTAGATACATCTTTTGCATCTACTCCCAAAAGCAAAAACAATATCTCGTTTTTTTCATCAAAATGATCATCTATTTTTTTCTCTTCTTTTCCTATTGTTCCTATTGCTGCTTCATTCTTATGATTCATAAAATAATATCCTATTCCCCCATATGCTACAACAAAACATAAAAAAGATATAAAAAAAGTCCTAGCAAATTTTTTCTTCATTTTTTCACCTCAAATTCAAAGTATATGCTACTGTTTAATAATACTAGATATGATGTTTTTTTTCAATCAATATATTGTAAATGTAACTTTTATGTAAACATTCATATAAATTAAATAAACACAGCTGTTATTAATTGGATTTTATTATGTTTTAGTGTATTTTTATTTCTTTTATGATATAATAACGAGATGTTTTATAAATTTAAAAGTAGGAGAAGATTATATATGATAACTGTAACAAATGTAGGGCTCAGATATGGAGAACAAAAACTATTCGAAGATGTAAATCTAAAATTCACTCCAGGCAACTGCTATGGCATTATTGGTGCTAACGGAGCTGGTAAAAGTACTTTTTTGAAAATATTATCTAATGAAATAGAGCCAAATGTAGGAGATATAAGCATTCCTCCAGAAGTTCGTATGTCTGTTTTAAAACAAGATCATTTTAAATACGATGAACACAATGTCCTAGAAACTGTTATAATGGGGAACTTAAGACTTTATGAGATTATGAAAGAAAAAGAAGCTATATATGCAAAACCAGATTTTACAGATGAAGATGGAATTAAAGCTTCAGAATTGGAAGGAGAATTTGCAGAACTTGATGGATGGAATGCAGAATCAGAAGCTTCTTCAATACTTCAAGGATTAGGAATTGGAACAGAATTGCATGATAAAAAAATGTCTGAGCTATCAGGTAATGAAAAAATAAAAGTATTGCTTGCTCAAGCTCTATTTGGAAAACCAGGTATATTGCTATTAGATGAACCTACAAACCATTTAGATAGAAAGGCTATCAATTGGTTAGAAGAATTTTTAATTAATTTTGAGGGTACTGTCATAGTCGTATCTCATGACAGACATTTTTTAAACAAAGTTTGTACTCACATGGCAGATATAGACTATGGCAAAATTAAATTATATACTGGAAATTATGATTTTTGGTATGAATCTAGCCAATTAGCTCTTAAAATGGCAAAAGATCAAAATAAAAAAAACGAAGAAAAAATTAAAGATTTGCAAGAATTCATTGCTCGTTTTAGTGCTAATGCTTCTAAATCAAGACAAGCCACATCTCGTAAAAAGCTATTAGAAAAAATTTCTTTAGATGATATTCAGCCTTCAAATAGAAAATATCCTTTCATTTCTTTTCAAATGGAAAGAGAAGTAGGGAACGAAATCCTTACAGTAGAAGGATTATCTAAAACAATAGACGGAATTAAAGTTTTAAACAATATTAGTTTTAGGGTTTCTAAAGATGACAAAATTGCATTCATAGGCGAAAATGATATTGCAAGTACTACTCTTTTTAAAATATTGAATGGAGAAATAGAACCAGACTCTGGCAGCTACAAGTGGGGAATTACTATCACAAAATCCTATTTCCCAAAAGATAATTCTAAATACTTTAATGATGTTGAACTAAATTTAGTTGAATGGTTGAGACAGTTTTCTGAAGAAAAATCTGAGAGCTATTTGCGTGGATTTTTAGGCAAAATGCTATTCTCAGGTGATGAACCTTTAAAACAAGCTAATGTACTATCAGGTGGAGAAAAAGTAAGATGTATGCTTGCGAAAATGATGCTTAAAAATGCAAATGTTTTGATATTAGACCAACCTACAAATCATCTTGACCTTGAATCTATCACTGCGTTAAATAATGGACTTAAAGATTATAAAAGCGTTGTATTGTTTACTTCCCATGATTATCAATTTGTCCAAACTATAGCAAATAGAATAATAGAGATAACGCCAACTGGTCTAATTGATAAACAAATGACTTATGATGAATACTTGGAAAATACTAATACAATTATGTAGGGACGACCAAATGTCGTCCCTACTAATCTAACTTTATTTCTCCTGCCTTTATGAGTGCAGTTTTTGTTATCATAGGTCCAAGGAGTTCATATATAACTGTTCCAGCAAGGACAATAGTCCTCACTTGTGCTCCATAAGGAGATGGCAATGTATTTTGAGCAATCATGGAAAGACCTATGGCTACTCCTGCTTGAGGAATAAGCGTGAAACCTAAATATTTTTGTACAGTATGTGGAAAATCTGAAATTTTTGCACCTAAATATGCTCCAAGCATTTTACCTACCACTCTTACTACTATATACACAATCCCAAGAAGTCCTACTTCTTTCAATATAGATAAGTCCAATTGAACTCCTGCAATAGTGAAAAAAGAAATAAGCACTGGTGGTGTAAATCTATCAACAGTAGTAAAGGCCCTTTTATTGTTTGGATCTAAATTTGTTAAAGTAGCACCTATCATCATGCATGCAAGAAGTGAAGAAAGATTAAATCTTATAGCAATTCCTGCTGTAGCAAAAAGTACAGCTATGACTATAGAAAGTAGCCCATCTTCTCCTTTTACCTTTTTAGATAAATATGTAAGAAGAATTCCCATTCCAAATCCTATAGCCAATGCAGCTACAATTTCAAAAAGTGGAATCAAAATTATTTTAGCTATTGAAATGCTTCCTGAATTCTTAACTAATGTTTGAGCTATAGTAGTAGATATCCCAAAAGCCATAATTCCGACTGCATCATCCATCGCAACTACAGGAAGTAGTGTATCTACTACAGGACCTTTAGCCTTATATTGACGTACAACCATAAGGGTAGCTGCTGGTGCAGTTGCAGCTGCTATAGCTCCTAGTACCAAACTAAATGCTACAGGTTGTCCAAGGACAAATATCATGACAATATCAACTAAAAAAACTGCTGTCAAAGCCTCTAATACAGTGATTATAATGACTCCTTTTCCAACTCTCTTTAAATTCTCTATATTGAATTCACTTCCAATACTATAGGCAATAAAAGAAAGAGCAGCTTCAGAAATGATGGAAAGTTTGTCCGAAGCTTCTTTTGGAATAATTCCAAGAAGTGAAGGCCCTATTATGAGACCTGCTATTAAGTATCCAGTTACATTAGGTAGTTTAAATTTTGACAAAATCTTTGCAGTACCCATTCCTGCAAATAGTATTACAGCTATATAAAACAACATATGCATTTAGATCATCCCTTTATTTTAAAATTCCTTCTGCTTTACTTACTGGAATAGTAAACATGATTCCAACTCCATCTTTACTTAAATCTCCAATAACTCTTCTCACACAGTCCATAGCAATAGACACTTTTTCTTCACACAATACCGTAAATATAGTTTTGTTAAAAGGCCTATTTTCGTTGAGCATCATCTTGAGAGAGCCAAACAATGGTATATCATCTCCATGTTCATCTGCAAGAACCTTTATCATACCCATACTATCAATAATTGTAGCACCTCTTATGCCGCAGTTGTTAAACTCCATCATAAGATCTTCTAATTTTTCAGTTTTGTTGAGCACTATAACTAATATCTCCATATATATCACTCCTTTCACCTTTTACATTATATTACTTGAAAAAAATTTTTTCAAATTTTTTTCATTTTACTTTAGAAACATACGAATTCCCTTCTATATAATATCTATATGGAAAATCCCTTGCCTCTTCTGCATAATCTATACCTATTCTCTTTGCAGTGACTATACTTAAACTTTCCACTTTTCCTTCTTCTATATAGAGTGTATCTCCACATAAATCTTCTCCATTCAAGTACTTGTCAAGTTTCATAGCTTGACAAAGTTTCCCAGGTCCATTGGTCAAATTTTTCACTTGAGTATTTGACAATTGAGACAGTTCCTTGTTAAAACGATTCTTAGCCATATCATTTATTCCATCTATAGGTTCCAATCCTCTAATAAGTACTGCCTCTGGTGTGCCCTCTTCTTTGGTAACTACATTGAAACAATAATACATTCCGTATATAAGATATATATATGCTCTTCCTGGAGGACCATACATAATTTCTAATCTTTTAGTTCTTTTTCCCCCATAAGAATGAGCCGCTTTATCTACAATACCTAAATAGGCCTCAGTTTCAACGATTTTTCCACTAAATATCTTCCCATTTACATTGTGTACAAGAATTTTCCCTAAAAGTTCTCTTGCAACAGTTCGAGTATCTCTAATATAAAAATCCCTTTCAAGTTTCAATTTTAGGCCTCCTTCCCCAAAAAAGTGGAGCTATTGCTCCACCTTTTCTTCAACCATATCTAACAATATGTCCTTCTTAAGTTCATTTGCTTTTTCTTTTCCCGCTAAATTTTCCAATATTTTAAGAGCAAAATATACCGCCACTGCAGGTCCTCTTGCTGTGATAATATTTCAATCTTGTACTACTATATCCTCTAAATAATTACTTCCATTTAATTCTCCTTCAAATCCAGGATAAGATGTAACTTTCTTCCCTTTTAATACCCCTGCTCTTTCAAGTACTATTGGCCCTGCACATATAGCAGCTAGAATTTTCCCTTCATGATTAAACCCTTGAACCAAATTTACGACTATAGGATTGTCTCTTAAATTTGTAGCTCCTGGTAATCCCCCTGGTATGATTAAAGCTTGATAATTGTCTATGCTTTTTATTTCCGCCAACACTTTATCAGCTTCTACTCTTATTTCATGAGCTCCTACCACCATTTTTTCTCCAGTTATAGAGCAGGTTTCACACAATACATCTTTTCTCTTCAAATAATCTACTACTGTCAAAGCTTCAACTTCTTCAAAGCCTTCTGCAAGTAAAACCAATGCCTTTTTCATAGAAATCCCTCCACTTATATTTTCTATACAATATTATACATCAAATAACAAGATAATATAGGTTGATTTGTGAATAATAACTATAATATAATGAATTAAATTAAACTTTCAACTCAGGAGGAATTTCATGAAACTTCCAAAAGATTTTACAAATATGATGAAAAACTTATTAAAAGAAGAATATACTGATTTTATAAAATCCTATGATGAAGAACGTACTTATGGATTAAGGATAAACACTTTAAAAATAGATAGAGAAGAATTTTTAAAAATAAATCCATTTCATCTTGAAAATATCCCATGGGTAAAAGAAGGATTTTATTATACCAAAGAAGATTTACCTGGAAAACATCCCTATCATGAAGCAGGACTATACTATATTCAAGAACCTAGTGCCATGGCAGTTGTGGAACATCTTGATGTACAAAAAGGAGATAAGGTATTGGACCTCTGTGCAGCTCCTGGAGGAAAATCTACTCAAATAGCAGCCAAACTACAAAATACAGGTTTTTTGTTATCCAATGAGTTATATGAAAAAAGAGCTCAAATTCTTTCTGAAAACATTGAAAGAATGGGAATTTCTAATGTGTTGGTAACTAATGAAACTCCTGAAAAACTTGCTAGTAGATTTTATGGATATTTCGATAAAGTTCTAATAGATGCACCTTGTTCTGGTGAAGGCATGTTTAGGAAAGACCCTACAGTCATAAATGAATGGAGCATTGAAAACATATCTTATGCTTCACAAAGACAACTTAGCATTTTAAACAGTGGAAAAGATATGCTAAAATATGGCGGAAAATTGGTATATTCTACTTGTACTTTTTCTTATGAAGAAAACGAAAAAGTACTAGAAAAATTTTTAACTGAAAATAGAGACTTTTCTTTAGAAAATTCTCTCCGACTATGGCCACACAAAATAAAAGGTGAAGGTCATTTCATAGCTGTTCTTAAAAAGAACAGTGAAAGTAAATTATCAAAAATAAATAAAATAAAAGATAAAATAAATAAAAGTGATATAAAAGATTTTTTCCAATTTCAAGACAAATATTTAAATACAAATTTTAGTCATCATTTGCTTTTGTTTGGAAACAATCTATATTATTTTGAAGAAAGTTTAGATCTACATGGCATAAAAGTTGTGAGGCCAGGACTACACTTGGGAACTTTAAAGAAAAATAGATTTGAACCTTCCCATGCATTGGCACTATATTTGAAAAAAAATGAAGTTAAAAATACTATATCCTTAAACTCAAAAAGCAATGAAATTCTTCTTTATCTAAAAGGTCAAAGCTTCAAATTTAATTCAGAAAATGGTTGGAATTTAATACTTGTAGACGAATATTCTATAGGATGGGGAAAAGTAACTGACAATTTAGTAAAAAACCATTATCCTAAAGGTCTTAGGTGGACATAAAGTATAAAAAGGCATAGTTCCTATGTTGTTGAAGGGGTTTCGGAACTATGCCAGTGGTGGGCTTATTTATGTTCTTCCAATCTATCTATGGCTTCATTGTATAAATCTACTATCTTAGAATTAAAAGTATCATCTATAATATATTCATTTTCTTCTATGAGTTTTAAATACTTGCTTATAATATCAGCTGTAACAGTGTTTTTATTTGTAACTATTGTCTTTTTATAGCTTTCAAGAACATCCCCTATTATTTTATTATCTTCTGCATTGCATATAGGGGTATTGTCTCCTCCTGACATGTATTTTATCAAATATTCTCCATATAATCTTAGTATTTCTTCATTTTTTTGTCCTTCTGGATACTTAATCAAATATTTTTCTGTTTTTATAAGTCTATTAGCCAATTCATCCCAAGTAATAATAAGGCCTCCATCTGTCATTGAAGGACTATCTGATTCTAAAGCTTTAACATTTAAATATCCCCTCATATCTTCAGGCAAGTATTTTCCATACTTTTTAAAACTTCCATAATCAATTATAGGGAAAAAGGAACCTTCAATATTTATAAGTTTATATCTTCCTTCAACAATTTTAGTTACAATTTCTTTCAACTCTCCATCTTCTATAGCATCAAGCTTTTGTGGGTCATATTCCCCATTTGGGAAAACTTGATTCAATATTTCTTGTCTATTCGATTTATAGAGTCCTTCAGAATATATGTTCATGTACTTTTCTTGAACTGTTTCAAATTCTTTAATCATTTCTGTTGCCTCTACTGGAGTTGTTTTGTCAATATTCTCATCAATAAACTTTATTATTTCATAGGGTTCTTTATTTGCTGATATCAATACTCTGAAATTTTCCATTATTTTTTTAATTTTGTTTTCTTCTACCTTTGCCATATCTTCATCTATACTTTGAACTGGTTTGTTTTCTTTTTGAGAATTCTTTTTCTTTGTGCAACCTGAAACAAGTACTAATATTGCCAAAACAAAAATTAACACCAAATGTTTTTTGTTTTTCATATACTTACCTCTCTCGTTAATTTTTATAGATTTCCTCTGATTGTAATTATACCAAAAATTTAAACAGAAAGCATTACAAAAGAGTTACAAATATGAACAGTACAAATATTTAGGGTATAATGAAAGTAATATTATGATACATAAAGGGGTGAACTTATATGAACTTTGTTTTAGAAGAACAAAAAAACTTTTATAAAACAGGTATTACTAAAGAATTAAATTTTAGAATGACCAATTTAAATAAATTAAAAAATATAATATTAAAAAATGAAAAACATATTATGGAAGGATTAAAAAAAGACTTAAATAAATCCGAATTTGAATCCTATTCCACAGAAATAGGAATATCACTAAGTGAAATAACCTACACAACTAAAAACTTAAAAAATTGGGTCAAACCTAAAAAAGTCAAAACTCCTTTAACTGCCTTTAAAGCTAAAAGTTATATATACCCAGAACCCTATGGAAATACCTTTATCGTCTCTCCATGGAATTATCCATTTCAACTATCTATAACGCCACTTATAGGCAGCATAGCTGCAGGAAACACAGCTATAATAAAGCCTTCTAGTACCTCATATCATACAAGCAGAGTATTAGAAGAACTTATAAACTCTAATTTCAATAGAGAATACATTTTTGTATCTACAGGAGAAGAAAGCAAGACTTTGTTAGATGAAAAATTTGACTATATTTTCTATACTGGTAGCGTTTCTGTAGGAAAATTAGTCATGGAAAAAGCTGCAAAACATTTGACACCTGTCACTTTGGAATTGGGAGGAAAAAGTCCTTGTATAGTAGATAAAGATGGAGATATTGACTTGTTTGCTAAAAGAATAGTATGGGGAAAATTTTTAAATTCAGGTCAAACATGTGTTGCACCAGATTATCTATTAGTCCACAAGAGCATAAAAGATGTATTGATTAAAAACATTATTAAATATATTGAAGATTTTTATGGGAAAAATCAAAAAGATAATCCTGACTACATAAGGATTATAAATGAAAAACAGTTTAATAGACTGTTAGGATTACTCAAAAGCGGAAATATAATTTATGGTGGAAAACATGATAGAGAAGCTCTTTTTATCTCTCCTACTCTTATGGATGAAGTAAATTGGGATAGTCCTATAATGGAAGAAGAAATTTTTGGCCCTATTTTCCCTATTTTAGAATATGAAGATTTAGATGAAGCTATAAAAATAGTCAATTCTCATCCTAAGCCACTAGCTCTTTACTTTTTCTCAACAAACAATGAAAAAATAGAAAGAGTCATTAAAAATACTTCCTATGGCGGTGGATGTATAAATGATACCATAATGCATCTTTCAAGTCCCTATTTGCCTTTTGGGGGCGTAGGAAATAGTGGAATGGGTAGCTATCATGGCAAGAAAAGTTTTGATACTTTTACTCACTATAAAAGTGTTCTAAAAAGGAGCAATGCATTTGACCCAAACTTTAGGTATCCACCATACAAAGATAAAATAAATACTGTAAAGAAATTTTTAAAATAGATGACTGGAATGTAGTATTCCAGTCATCTATTTGCTATGAATTGTATGAACTAAGTGATTCATCTTCTTCTGACCTTCCTAAATCGTCCTTTAAATTGTCTTGAGCGGCTGAAAGCATGAGTTTCAATCTATTCAATTGATTTACTTCACTTGCCCCAGGGTCATAATCTATTGCAACAATATTGGCCTTAGGGTATTTCTCTTTTATAGCCTTAATCATTCCTTTTCCTGTCACATGATTTGGAAGACATCCAAAAGGTTGAACGCACACTATATTTTCAACACCGCTTTCTATCAGTTCTACCATTTCTGCAGTTAGAAGCCATCCTTCCCCAGCTTGATTACCTACTGATACCAATGGTGATACTGTATCAGCCAATTTTTGTATCTTCATAGGTGTATTAAATCTCTTACTCTTTTTCAATGCTTTCTTTAAAGGTTTCCTATAGTGTTCCATATACAATATGGCCACATCGCCTACAAATTTATTGAGCCTTGCCTTAGATAGATATTTGTATTTAAAAGTTTCATTATATGCACAATACATCAAGAAATCCGTCAAATCTGGTACTACAACCTCTGCACCTTCATCTTCAAGAATACCTACAATATCATTGTTAGCTGTAGGATGATATTTAACGAGTATTTCTCCAACAATTCCTACTCTTGGTTTTTGAATTTTTTCTATTTCTAATTCATCAAAATCTCTAACTATTCCTTCGACATTTTCTATAAAAACTTTTTTATCTCCGACTTTTACAGATTCTATACATTTTCCCATCCATTTTTCAAATAAAAGATTGGCAGAACCTTTTATTTTTTCATAAGGTCTAACTCTATAAAGAACTTTCATGAGAAGATCTCCATACATTATAGCCATGATTCCCTTTCTAGCCATATCCATGGAATAAGTAAAACCAGGATTAGCTTCCATCCCATATGGGTTTACACTTATAACTGGTACCTGTTCAAGTCCAGCATCTTTTAAAGCCTTTCTTATAAATCCTATATAATTTGATGCTCTACATACCCCACCTGTTTGAGTCATCAAAACTGATGTATTGTCTAAATCATATTTCCCTGATTTCAACGCATTTATAAACTGTCCAACTACTATTATAGATGGATAACATGCATCATTGTTTACATATTTAAGCCCTTCATCAATAGCTTTTTTATCCACTGAAGGCAATATTTCGAAATTGTATCCACAAGTATTCACAGCTTCTTGCAATAATTTAAAGTGGATAGGAGCCATCTGTGGTGCAAGTATTGTATGCTTTTCTCTCATTTCTGTAGTAAATATAACTCGCTTTGACAACTCTCCTACCCTTGTAGGTTCAAACCCATTTTTATCTCTTTCTTCTACTGCTGCTATCAATGAACGTAATCTTATTTTCACTGCACCTAAATTATTTACTTCATCTATCTTTAACACAGTATATATTTTTTCATAATTTGCCAATATCTCTTGTACTTGATCAGTAGTCACTGCATCTAGCCCACATCCAAAAGAATTTAGTTGCACAAGTTCTAATTTTTTTTCTTTTGCTACGAAATTGGCTGCGTTGTAAAGTCTAGAATGATAAGTCCACTGATCAACTACTCGCAGTGGCCTTTCTACTCCTTCCAAATGGCATACTGAGTCTTCAGTCAATACAGCAATCCCCAATGAAGAAATTAAATTTGGAATACCATGATTTATTTCTGGGTCTATATGATATGGCCTACCAGCTAGTACTATTCCTTCCATATTGTTTTCTTTCAAGTATTCAAGTACTTCCTCACCTTTTTTTCTTATATCTTCTTTATATCTTTGCTCCTCATCCCAAGCAATATCTACTGCTTTTTCAATATCTCTTTTTGATATGGATAATTCTTTTAAGCCTTTTATAAGTCCCTTTTTAAGTCCTTCTTTATCATCCAAAGTTAAAAATGGATTTAAAAATTGTATATTATTTTCTCTAATTTCATCCATATTGTGCTTTATAACTTCTGGGTATGAAGTCACAACAGGACAATTTAAATGATTATTTGCGTTTTCATCCTCTTTCTTCTCATAGAAAATACATGGATAAAATATAGTCTTTACCCCTTTGTCTATTAAGTCAATAATATGACCATGAACTAATTTTGCTGGATAACAAATTGTTTCACTTGGTATAGTTCCTATTCCTTTTTCATAAAGCTCTCTATTTGAATTCCCAGATAAAACTACTCTATAACCCAAATCAGTAAAAAAAGTAAACCAAAATGGATAATTTTCATACATATTTAATACCCTAGGAATACCTATAGTTCCCCTCCTAGCTTCTTCTTCGCTCAATGGAATATAGTCAAAAGTTCTTTTATATTTATATTCAAATAGGTTAGGTACATCTTTTTTCTTGTTGGCAAGTCCGGCACCTTTTTCACATCTATTGCCTGTTATATATCTATTCCCATCAGAAAACATATTTATGGTTAGTAGACAGTTGTTACCGCAACCTCCGCATCTTCTCATCTTCGTACTATAAGAAAAACTATCTAATTTATCACTATCTACTAAAGATGTGCTTGTTTTAGGATTGTATCGTTCTTTAGCTATAAGGGCTGCTCCAAGGGCACCCATAAGTCCTGGATCATCAGGACGTACAGCCTTTCTATCTGAAATCAATTCAAAACTTCTAAGTATAGCATCGCTATAAAAAGTACCACCTTGAACTACTATCTTTTCTCCCATTTGTTCTGGGTCTCTTATCTTTATTACTTTTTGAAGAGCATTTTTTATAACTGAATACGAAAGTCCTGCAGCTATATCACCAACAGTAGCACTTTCTTTTTGTGCCTGTTTTACCTTTGAATTCATAAATACTGTACATCTCGAACCCAAATCTACTGGATTTTCTGCCATAAGAGCTTCTTTCAAAAACTCCTCTGCACTCATATTTACTGAATGAGCAAAAGTTTCAATAAAAGAGCCACATCCAGAAGAACAAGCTTCATTTAAAAGGATACTATCAATAACTCCATCCTTTATCCTCATACATTTCATATCTTGTCCGCCAATGTCAAGTATGAAATCTACTCCAGGAAGAAAATAATTTGCAGCCTTGTAGTGGGCGATAGTCTCTACTTCTCCCTCATCTACATGAAGTGCTGCTTTTATAAGTTCTTCTCCATAGCCCGTAACTGCTGAGTATGCAATGTATGCATCCCTTGGCAAAAAAGAATAAATTTCTTTAAGTATTCTCACTACTAATTCCAATGGTTTTCCTTGATTGTTTCCATAATAAGAATACAGTATATTGTTTTCTTCATCTATAAGGACAACTTTAGTAGTAGTTGAACCTGCATCTATTCCTAAAAAACATTTTCCACTAAAAGTTTTTATGTCCTTTTCAATTAATTTATGTGTCTTATGTTCTTCTCTAAACTTTATAAGTTCACCTTCATCTAAAAAAAGAGGCCTTAATCTTTTCACTTCCATGTCTATAGGCTTATCCAAACAAATAAGTCTATCCCTCAATTCTTGAAAACTAATTTCTTTTTGCTCTATTGAAGCAATAGCCGCCCCTATAGCAACAAACAATTGTGCATTTTCTGGATATATAACTTCTTCATCTTTAAGTTTTAATGTTTCTATATACCTTTCTCTAAGTTCAGATAAAAAATGAAGTGGTCCACCTAAAAAAGCCACATTTCCCTTTATAGGTCTTCCACAGGCAAGGCTAGTTATGGTTTGATTGACAACGGATTGAAATACACTGGCAGCAATATCTTCTTTACTAGCTCCTTGATTTATCAATGCTTGAATGTCTGTCTTTGCAAACACTCCACATCTAGAAGCTATGGGGTATATTGCCTTATGCTTTTGGGAGAGTTTATTTAGCCCTTGTGCATCTGTCTCTAGCAAAGATGCCATTTGATCTATAAATGCACCTGTTCCTCCAGCACACATACTGTTCATTCTTTGATCTATTCCACCATCAAAGTAAGTTATCTTTGCATCTTCACCACCAAGTTCTACAGCTACATCAGTTTTAGGAATAAATTTTCTAATTGCTGTAGTAGACGCAACAACTTCTTGAATAAAAGGAATTTCAAGCCATTTATTGACTGCCAATCCTCCTGATCCAGTAACCATTATAGTTATGTCCTCATTTTTAAATCTAGAATAAGCTTCAAGTACCAAATCTTTAACACTGCTTTTTATATCTGAAAAATGTCTCTTATAACTACTAAAAAGTATTTCAAACTTGTTGTTTAATACTACCAGCTTTACAGTTGTTGAACCTACATCCAATCCTAAATGTAATGTTTTCATATACACCCAGCCTTAGGCCTTTACCTCCCTTATATTCTATATACAAAAAATTTGGTAAAAGACTCACGCCAAATACCAAAATAAATGTTTAGATTAGATTGACTTCATATGAATTATATCACAAGTTTTAAGAACTTACAAATGTTTCTACAAACCTTCAAAAGTCCTATTATTGCCCTATTTTTGTGCTTTTATGTAGACAGTAAGAAAGTTGTCGTTTCCCTAATATAAAACTTTTTTATGAGGCACACAAAATAGTAGGTTGATGCCAAGCACCAACCTACTATTTTGTCGTTTCAATTTAAAACAATATTATCCTCTTGGCCAAGGCCATGGTCTTGACCTTGGAACACATATTACTTGACCTATTTGTAAATTGTTTGGATCTACTCCTGGATTTGCTGCCATAAGTTCTTGTACTGATACATTGAACATTTGAGCTATACTATAGAAAGTATCTCCTGCCTTTATTGTATAGTA
>JAKPAR010000224.1 GCA_029779375.1 Bacillota bacterium
GTTCTTTCAAGATGAGCTCTTTGTTTCTCTCATCTACCATTTCTATTTTGCCTTTAAGTATTCCTTCTATATGCTTTTCTTCATCTTCAACTTTTATATTAGATACTTCACTTGTGTATATATCATCAAAAGTGAGCATGACTTTATCTCCAGGCTTTATTTGAAATAGTTCGCATCTTGTCCCATTTTTAGTTATTCCAGTAGAAGAACCTATTTTGTACTTTTCCCTTTCGCCATTAGTTTTTATCTCAATTTCATCTTTAGTGACAAACAACACATCTCCTACTTTAAATCTAGTTCCAGGGATAATATAGCCATCTCTTTCTGGATCTTCTTCATCATAGGCTATGAGCCTTACCACATCATTTCCCTTTAGCTTCACCGAAACTTCCTGTCCATAATAGAGATCAACTATGCTTATCTTTTTCCCTTCTATTTCCATAATGGTTTTAGTTGTTATTTTTACATTGTAGCTTTTTCCTCGAAAATCTTCTACTACAATAGAATTGCTTTTAAAATTTATAGAACGAACAAATCCTTCAATATTCTGCTCTTTTTCAACTTTTGGGAGTTGGGATGGGCTTGAGTCCATCCCAACAGCAAAAATGGGTATGAGTTGTATGAATATCAAAGAGAGGATTATAGTTATGCATATTTTTTTCTTCATATCAAAATCTCCTTTTCTCTATCTATTAGATAGTAGGATGTATTTGCCGCTTTTATTTATATCAGTTGAATTTCCCTTTGTGACAAATACATAATTACCTGTCTTTTCATCCAATCTAGCAAGATAAAAATCTTTTCTATTTGGATAAGCAATAGAATCATATTCTATGAATAGTTTCCCATTTTTAAGCATATTCTTTATCTCTAAAGTTTCTTTTCCATATTGATAGTCGAAATATATGTCATAGGATTTTGAGGAAGCTTTCTTTCCCCTTGGCAAATGTCTTTCTACATCTCTTTCAAATTGAATCCTTATATATGCATCTGTGTTTCCACTATCTTTTTTACTCACTTCAAGAGTATATAAATCTCTTGGATTCAATATAAGTGAAAATGTTCCATCTTTTATGGTCAATCTAGAATCCTTTCTCACCATTGAAATAGGTATCGATACTATAAATTTATCATATTTTTTGTACTTTGCCAATGAAAAATCAATAGTTCCTACTCCTCCGAGCAAAGCATCTGTACCTAATATTTTCACCATCTTTCCTTCGATTACTTCTTCTTTGCCTTTTTCCTTTAATTTCTTTTCTTCTTCTTTGAGTTTGTCTTCTTTTTCTTTTAATTTCTCATCTTCTCGTATGGATAGGGTGCGAACTTTTACTGTGGCAAAGTCTATAGCTGCTCCATGTTCATTTAATGCCCTCACCATAAATATATACTCTGTATTTGGCTCTAATCCTTTTACCAAAAATTCAGCTTCATCTGTATCTCCAATAAAAGTATAATCTCTATCTGTTGCCTTTTTCCCATATATCTCATATCTTGTAGCTTTATTTAAAATGTCTTCATCGGATTTAGACCAAATGAGTTTCACCGTTGATTCATATCCTGGTATTCCTTCAAGTAC
>JAKPAR010000230.1 GCA_029779375.1 Bacillota bacterium
AATTATTGATATAGCAAAGATACAGAGAGAATATATATATCCACTTTCAAAGGACAGATTTAGTCTTTATGTAAGTATACCTTTTTGTCCTACTAGATGTATATATTGTTCTTTTCCTTCAAATTCAATGGATGTAGGGAGAAAATATGTAGATGTATATACAGAAAAGATAATATATGAATTAAAGTCCATAAGTAAGTGTTTAAATGATAAGAAAATACACACAGTTTATATAGGAGGGGGTACTCCTACAGCTATTCCTACAAAAAATCTTGATAGTATAATAAAAAGCATATATGAATTGTATGGTAAGGAAAATATAAAGGAAATAACTGTAGAGGCTGGAAGACCAGATACTATAGATAAGGAAAAACTACAAATGTTAAAGTCCAATGACATAAATAGGATAAGTATAAATCCTCAAACTATGAATGAGGATACTCTAAAAATAATTGGTAGAAAGCATACTGAAAAAGATATTATAGAAGCTTTTGCTTTAGCTAAGAATATAGGATTTGATGTTATAAATATGGATATAATAGTAGGATTACCTGAAGAGGGTACCGATGAATTGGCAAATACTTTAGATAAGATATTAAAATTGAATCCTGAAAATTTGACAGTTCATACACTTGCAATTAAAAGAGCCTCTATATTTAGTAAGAGTATAAAGAATTTTTCCATAGAAAGCCAAAGTACAATTGAAAATATGTTGGATATGAGTAGAAAATATGCAGAAAGAATGAATTTAAGGCCTTATTATTTATATAGACAAAAACATATGCTAGGAAATTTTGAGAATACAGGATATTCTATAGAAGGAAAAGAATGCATATACAATATGCTTATTATGGAGGAAAAAGAGACTATATTGGCTGTAGGAGCTGGTGGAGTGTCAAAGATATATTATCCTAATGAAAATAGACTGGAAAGGGTACCAAATGTAAAAAATTTAAAAGATTATTTGGAAAGAATTGATGAAATGGTAGAAAGAAAGAGAATGTACATTGACACAATTTAATATTTATTTTATAATTATTAAAAGCATATGTAAAGACGAGGAAAAGAAATAGTAGTTAAATCTCTTGGCTATAGAGAATCGGTGGTGGTGGAAATCCGATGCCAATGTTTAATGAAGACATCTTTGAGTCGATGAACTGAAACTTAAGTAGGTTCATTCGCTAAATGCGTTATCTATTTTGAGTGAGGAATTACCTAATTAGGGTGGTACCGCGAGATATGGCCTCTCGTCCCTGTAACAAGGAACGAGGGGCTTTAATTATTAAAGGAGGTTTAGAATATGGGTGAAAAAATGGGAAATTTAAGAAGAACTCATATGTGTGGAAATTTAAGAGTATCTAATATTGGTGAAGAAGTAGTTTTGATGGGCTGGGTGCAAAAACAGAGAAATTTAGGTTCTCTTATATTTGTAGATTTAAGAGATACAACAGGAATTGTTCAAGTAGTATTTGATGATACTTTGTCAAAAGAAATATTTGAAAAAGCAGAGAAAATAAGAAGTGAATATGTCATTGCAGCAAAAGGAAAGGTAAGAAAAAGAGAGTCAATAAATAATGATATTCCTACAGGAGAAATAGAAGTTTTAGCAAGTGAGTTAAAAATATTAGATGAAGCTGAGACACCACCAATTTATATCAAGGATAATGATGATGTTTCTGAATCCATGAGATTAAAATACAGATATTTGGACTTGAGAAAGCCTTCTATGCAAAAAAATTTGAAGACTAGACACAAAGTAGCAAAAGTCATAAGAGAATTTCTTGATGAGAACAATTTTGTTGAAATAGAAACTCCAATGCTTACTAAACCTACTCCTGAGGGAGCTAGAGACTATTTAGTCCCAAGTAGAGTAAATCCTGGGCAATTTTATGCACTTCCACAATCACCACAACTTATGAAACAGCTTTTAATGGTGTCTGGAATGGATAGATATTATCAAATAGTAAAATGTTTTAGAGATGAAGATCTAAGAGCTAATAGACAACCAGAATTTACTCAAGTAGATATGGAAATGTCTTTTGTAGATGTTGATGATGTAATTGAGTTAAATGAGAGATTGTTATATAAACTTTTTAAAGAAATAAAAGGTATAGAAATAGAATTGCCAATAAATAGAATGACTTACAAAGAAGCTATGGAGAGATTTGGTTCAGATAAGCCAGATTTAAGATTTGGATTTGAACTTGTCAATATAAGTGATATAGTAGCAAATTCAAGTTTTAAAGTTTTTAGTGAAACTATTTCAAACAACGGAGAAGTTAGAGGAATAAATGTAAATGGCTATGGAGATAAATTTTCACGAAAAGATATTTCAAAATTAGAAGAGTATGTAAAAACTTTTGGAGCTAAAGGTCTAGCGTGGATAAAGATAACCAATGAAGGAATTACTTCTCCTATAGCTAAATTTTTAGGGGAAGAAGAGCTAAATGAAATAATTAAAAGAATGAATGGTAAAGAAAATGATCTATTATTATTTGTTGCAGATAAATCTAGTGTGGTATTTGATAGCCTTGGAAATCTGAGAATTGAAATTGCAAAAAAACTTGATATAATAGATAAAAATGATTTAAAACTTATATGGATAACAGAATTTCCATTGTTTGAATATGATGATGAAGAACAAAGATATGTAGCTAAACACCATCCTTTTACGCATCCTATGGATGAAGATATTGAACTATTAGAGACAGAACCAGAAAAAGTAAGAGCTAAAGCTTATGACATAGTTATCAATGGAGATGAAATGGGTGGGGGAAGTATAAGAATTAATAATAGAAAATTGCAGGAGAGAATGTTTAAAGCACTAGGATTTACTATGGAAGAAGCTTGGGATAAATTTGGATTTTTACTTGAAGCTTTTAAATATGGAACACCTCCTCATGGTGGATTGGCATATGGGTTTGACAGGTTGATTATGTTGTTTACAAATAATGACAATATAAGAGATGTAATAGCATTCCCTAAAACTCAAAGTGCAACTTGTCTTTTGACTGGTGCACCAACAGATGTTAGCGTAGAACAACTTAAAGAGGTTCATGTGAAGTTAGATATAAAAGAATAAATACCAGGGCTTATTGCCCTGGATATTATTAATTGAAGGTGATGTGTAAATGGATAATCCTTTTATGAGAACAGAATTGTTGTTAGGCAGTAGAGCTATGAGTAAACTAAGAGAATCAAGTGTATGTATATTTGGAATAGGAGGAGTAGGCTCTTTTGCTACTGAAGCGTTGGTGCGTTCAGGAATTGGAAGTATTGTGTTGGTTGATTATGATACAATAGATATTACAAATATAA
Organism: Bacillota bacterium; assembly: GCA_029779375.1. Classification (GTDB taxonomy): domain Bacteria; phylum Bacillota; class Clostridia; order Tissierellales; family Sporanaerobacteraceae; genus Sporanaerobacter. Next base: position 3,319 of record JAKPAR010000230.1, read on the forward strand.
ATAGACAAATTCATGCTAATTTCAACACAATAGGAAGAGCCAAGGTAGAGGTTATGAAGGAAAGAATACTAGATATAAATCCTTCAATAGACATAGAAATTTATAATGTGCGATTGGAAAAATCTAATATAGATGAATTAGTATCTAAAAAATATGATTATGTAGTGGATGCTATAGATACAGTATCTTCTAAACTGGATTTAATAGAGAAATGTAAAAATTTAAGTATACCAATTATAAGTTCTATGGGTGCTGGAAACAAATTAAATCCTACAAGTTTTAAAGTGGGAGATATTTATAGTACTAGCGTATGTCCTCTAGCTAAAGTCATGAGACATGAGCTTAGGAAAAGAGGAATAAAAGATTTAAAGGTAGTTTGGTCAGATGAAAAACCTATTAAAGCCAATATAGAGGGAAAAGATTGCAGAAAATCAAGTCCAGGAAGTATTTCGTTTGTCCCATCTGTAGCAGGTCTTATTATTGCTTCAGAGGTAGTTAAAGATTTAATTGGCAAGGAGGCATAAAATGGAGCAAGTAGGTTTGGTTACTAAAATTGATGGCAATATGGCTGAAGTAGAAGTAAAAAGAATGTCAGCGTGTGGTCATAGTTGTGAGAATTGTTCAGGTTCATGCAATGTTCCTGGTGTTAAAGTTCATTTACCCAATACTTTGAATGCTAAAGAAGGAGATTATGTAGAGATAAAAGTGAAAACAAAAAGTGTATTGAAGTACACAATTTTAATATATATGATTCCATTTGTCATGCTTATTTTAGGTATAGTTCTAGGTATGTATATATTCCAATCAATAGGAATAAAAAGCTATGAAAATTTTAGTTTTTTATTAGGGCTTGTTTTTCTAACTATTGCATATATAATTTTAAAAAAAATTGATAAAAAGGTTGAGAAAGATGGGGAACTCACTTTTGAAATGACAAGAAAAATTTAAATTTAGGGGGTATAGATTTGAATAAGGACGTTGACGATAGAGTTGCAATAATAAATCGTCTAAAAAGAATAGAAGGACAAGTAAAAGGAATACAAAAAATGGTAGAAGAAGGCAAGTGTTGCAATGACATACTTATTCAAATTGCTGCTGCTAGATCAGCACTAAATAAGGTTGGAGGTATAATATTAGAAGGTTATATGAAAGATTGTATTAAAGTTTCTTTAATTGATGAAACAGATGAAAAGGTTTTAGATGAACTAGTTGATACTATAATAAAATATACAAAGTAATCTAAGACTTATTTTTTACTCTTTTAATGGATTTGCTCAAGCTAGATGATATGATAATTCCCATAGCAATAGCTACAGCTATAAATATAGTTTCAGTTCCTATATTAGCTGCATCATTAAATCTTTTTTCTGTTATAGCTAGCATAGTATAATACATTCCAGAGCCTGGAACCAAAGGAACAATACCAGGTATTATAAAAACGGTAGCTGGTTTCTTTGAGTTCCTGGCTAGCATTTCTCCAAGGATTCCAACTGTAAGTGCACCGCAAAAAATACCTAAAATAGTAGAAGAAAAAATATTGGTTATTTGAATATAAATAACCCATCCTATGGCACCTGTTATTCCGGATTTTAATATTGAATTTTTTGGAATACTAAAAAATATAGCAAATCCTATTGTACATATAAATGAGAAAAAGAATTGTTTTATAAATTCCAATTAAATCACTCCTTTAAAATATATTTTCAATACTAACCCTACTCCAAAAGCAATAGAAAGAGCTATAACTATGGCTTCCATACCTCGTGAAAGACCAGATATGAAGTCCCCGCTCATAGTGTCTCTGATTGCGTTGGTTATAGCTACTCCTGGTACTAATGGCATTATTGCACCAATTATAATTTTATCGACATTTTCTCCTAAACCTATTTTCACAAGCAATATAGATAATGCGGAAGCAATAGCTGCACCGCAGAAGTTACTTATAAAGAATGTTATATTGAATTTGCACAATTTAGTAGTAAATATTAATACAAATATAGTAACCATAAAGCTTGCCATAAAATCCCAAAGGTTTGCCCCAAACAAGAGAGAGAAAAAACCTGCAGCGAGACTTCCCCATAATATTTTTATTGTGTTTTCATATCCAGTAATTTTATCAATTTTTTTTAATTCATTTATACCTTCTTCTATGGACAGATCTGATTCTGCAAATTTTCTTGAAAAATTATTTATCATATCTATTTTATTTAAGTCAATTTTAATAGTTTTTATTCTCTGGACATATGTCATGATTTCATTTCCATATTCTAGAGATACAAAAATGCCTGTTGGAGTTACAAAGGATTCTACATATTTTGTCTTTTTTCTAGATTTACATATCCTATTTACAGTATCTTCAACTCTGTAAGTTTCTGCTCCGTTTTTTAGCATTATACTCCCTGCTAAGATTGCAAGAGATAGAAGTTCTTTTGTTTCTTTTTTTTCATTTTCTAAATTATCTACCATTTTTTCTTTTTCACCCCTATTATTAAAACAATTTAACTTGTAAAAATATTATGAAATTTATATAATATAATAGGAAAACAAATACTATTTAAATCTAAGTCTAAGTCTATTATATTATTAAATGGCAGTAAAAGAAATACATAAGAAATAAATACAATAAGAAGGGAGATAAAATATGGATTTTACAAATTTAAGAAAATATGATCCAGAAGTTATGAAAATTGTTGAATTAGAAACAAATAGGCAAAGAAATAAAATTGAGCTTATTGCTTCAGAAAATTTTGTGACTCCTCAAGTAATGGAAGCTATGGGTAGTCAGCTTACAAACAAATATGCTGAAGGTTATCCAGCTAAAAGATATTATGGTGGTTGTGAATATGTAGACATGGTAGAGAATTTAGCTAGGGAAAGATTAAAAAAATTATTTGGAGCAGACCATGCAAACGTTCAACCTCATTCTGGTTCTAATGCTAATTTAGGAGTTTATTTTGCAGTTCTTGAACCTGGAGATAAAGTTCTTGGCATGAATCTTTCACAAGGTGGACATTTAACTCATGGTAGCCCTGTAAATATTTCTGGTACTTATTTTAATTTTGTTGCATATGGAGTAGATAAAGAAACGGAAACAATAGATTATGATGAATTAATGGAAATAGCAAAAAGAGAAAAACCAAAATTGATTGTAGCAGGAGCAAGTGCTTATCCAAGAATTATTGATTTTGCAAAATTTAGAGAAATTGCCGATGAAGTAGGAGCATATCTTATGGTTGATATGGCTCATATTGCAGGACTAGTTGCAGCAGGTCTTCATCCAAGTCCAGTTCCTTATGCAGATTTCGTGACAACTACAACTCATAAGACTTTAAGAGGACCTAGAGGTGGCGCTATACTTTGTAAAGAGGAATACGCAAAGAAGATAGACAAGGCTATATTCCCTGGAATTCAAGGCGGACCACTTATGCATGTTATTGCTGCTAAAGCTGTTAGTTTTGGAGAAGCTTTGACAGATGAATTTAAAGAATATCAAAAACAAATTTTAAAGAATTCAAAAGCATTATCAGAGGCGTTGTTAGAAAAAGGTTTTAGATTGGTATCTGGTGGCACTGACAATCATCTAATACTTTTAGATGTTAGAAATAAAGGATTAACAGGTAAAAAAGCTGAAGCATTGCTAGATGAAATTGGAGTTACAACTAATAAAAATACTATTCCATTTGATCCAGAAAGTCCTTTTGTGACAAGTGGATTGAGAATAGGTACTCCAGCAGTTACAACTAGAGGAATGAAAGAAGAAGATATGAAAGAAATAGCAGAGATAATAAGTCTTGCATTGGATGAAGAAAACAATAGAGATGATATAAGAAGTAAAGTCAAAAATTTATGTGAGAAATATCCATTATATGAATAAAAGATTGACGCCTACAGTTTTCACTGTAGGCGTTTTAAATTTTAGCATATTCAAATTAATTTAAGGAAATATTATTTAAGAACAGTATCTATTTACATAAAGCTATTACTATAATAAAATATACATAAGTAAAAAAACGAAAGGAATATATTATGGAACTAAAATCACTAGACAATGATAAAAATATTATTGAAAAAGTAAAAAAAGGCAGTATTGCCGAAGAACTAGGAATTGAACCTGGAGATATTCTTGTTTCAATTAATGATAACAAAGTTTTAGATATTATTGACTATAAATATTTAATATCTGATGATTATATTGTTGTGACTATTCAAAAAAAGAATGATGAGATATGGGATTTTGAAATAGAAAAAGATTATGACGAAGATTTAGGAATATATTTTACAAATCCACTTATTGATAGGGCTAAAAGTTGTAGAAATAAATGCATTTTTTGTTTTATTGATCAATTGCCTAAAGGAATGAGAAAAACACTATATTTTAAAGATGATGATTCAAGGCTTTCATTTCTTCAAGGGAATTTTATCACTCTAACTAATTTAAGGGATGATGAAATACAAAGAATTATAGATTATAGATTAAGTCCAATAAATGTTTCTGTTCATACAACTAATCCTGAATTGAGAATAAAAATGCTTAACAATAAAAATGCTGGGAAAATATATAGTATTTTAGAAAGGTTTAGTCAAGCTAAAATTGAGGTTCATTGTCAAATAGTTCTAGTTCCAGGAGTAAATGATGGGGCAGAACTTGATAGAACACTAGGAGACTTATCTAAACTTTATCCAAGTGTGAATAGTGTGGCAGTAGTACCGGTAGGTATTACTAAATACAGGGAAGGTCTTCCTAAACTTGAGCCTTTTAATGAAGTATCTTCCCTTGAATTTTTAAAATATATAAGAAATAAGCAAGAAGAATATTTAAAAAAACTAGGTACCAGATTTGTTTTCCCATCTGATGAATTTTATGCAATGACTAATATTGATCCTCCATCTTATGAGGAATATGAGAAGTTTCTTCAGCTAGAAAATGGTGTAGGACTTATGAGACTTTTTTCATATGAAGTAGATAGGGAAATAGAGAAATTAAAAGATAATATAAGTTTAAAAAACAAGTATATTGTTGCAACAGGAACATTAGCTTATGAGTTTATAAAATCAATTTGTGACAAAGTCATGGCGAATATAAGTGGATTGGAAATAAAAGTTGTTCCAATAAAAAATTATTTTTTTGGAACGACTATTACTGTTTCAGGTCTTATAACAGGACAAGATTTGATTAATCAATTGAAAGAATACAAAAATTTTGATGCTTTAATAATACCTAATTCAATGCTTAGAAGTGGAGAAAAAGTTTTTTTAGATGATTTGACAATTGAAGATATTGAAAAAGCGCTAAATATTAAAGTTATTTCAACAAAGGTTAAAGGAAAAGATTTTATAAATATATTTACAAAGGATATGAGGTGATACTATGAGACCAGTTGTATGTATAGTTGGGAGACCAAATGTAGGGAAATCTACTCTTTTTAATAGAATAGTAGGTAGGAGGATTTCAATTACAGAAGATAAGCCTGGAGTTACTAGAGATAGAATTTATGCAGAGGCTGAATGGTTGAATAAATATTTTATTTTGATAGATACAGGAGGTATTGAACCATATAGTGAGGATACTATATTATCTCAAATTAGAAGACAGGCAGAGGTAGCCATAGATACAGCAGATGTGATACTTTTTGTTGTAGATGGGCTAGAAGGTATAACTGCTTCTGATAGAGAAATAGCAAATATGCTTAGAAAATCTGGGAAAAAGGTTATATTAGTTTGTAATAAGATAGATACACCAAAAACACCTCCTGATATATACGAATTTTATGAATTAGGTTTAGGAGACCCTGTAGTAGTATCTGCAGGACAAAGTTTAGGATTAGGAGATTTATTAGATGAAGTAGTAGAAAATTTTCCTGAGGACAAAGATACGGAGTATGACGAAGATACAATTAAAGTTGCTGTAATTGGAAAGCCAAATGCGGGGAAATCATCTCTTATAAATTGTATATTAGGAGAAGAAAGAGTCATTGTAAGCGATATACCTGGCACAACAAGAGATGCTATAGATACTTATTTCGAGTACAAAGATGATAAGTATGTGTTTATTGATACAGCAGGAATCAGAAGAAAGAGAAATATTGACGAAAATATTGAAAAATATAGTGTTATAAGATCTTTAACTGCTATAGATAGATCAGATGTATGTATATTGATAATTGATGCAACACAAGGGGTTACAGAACAAGATGCTAAAATAGCTGGTCATGCTTATGAAAGAGGAAAAGCTCTTATAATTGCCATAAATAAATGGGATTTAATTGAGAAATCAGATAAGACATATTTGGAATTTGAAAAAGAAGTCAGAAATGTTTTATCTTTCGTTACCTATGCACCTATAGTTTTAATATCTGCGAAAACTGGCAAAAGGGTAAATAAAGTTTTTGAACTAATAAAAGAAGTGTACAGTAGCTATACGAAAAGGATTAGCACAGGTATATTTAATGATATTTTAAATGAAGCAGTCATTTTAAATCAGCCACCAACAGATAAGGGAAGACGATTAAAAATATATTATGGAACACAAGTAGGTATTAAACCACCAAAGTTTGTCATATTTATTAATGATAGAGAACTTTCACATTTTTCTTATGAGAGATATTTAGAAAATCAGATCCGTCAAAATTTTGGATTTGAAGGCACTCCAATCCAGCTTGAATTTAAAGAAAAGGGGGATTAATTTGAACAAAATTATACTTATAGCTATTATTTCTTATTTTATCGGAAACTTTTCCTCTGCATATATTTTAGGAAAAGCATGTAAAAACAAAGATATAAGGCAGTATGGAAGTGGCAATGCTGGTGCAACAAATGCGTTAAGGGTTTTTGGAGTTAAAATAGGCCTTATATCATTTATTTTAGATATTTTAAAAGGAATCATTGCTGTAAACATAGGAAATTATTTTATGGGCTACAATGGAGCATTAATTGCAGGAGTGTTTGTAGTTATAGGCCATGATTGGCCAGTATTTCTAAAATTCAAAGGTGGTAAAGGCATTGCAACTTCACTTGGTGTTATGTTATATCTACATTTACCTACAGCTATTATTTGCATAGCTATAGGATTTACTATCATAGGTATGACAAGGTATGTATCCCTAGGTTCAATAGTAGCAACCTGTCTAGTACCGATTTTAGGAATCATTTTAAAGAAACCTTTTGACTTGAAATTTTTCATTTGTACAATTGTATTAGCTTCAATGGCAATATTTAGGCATAGAAGTAATATAAAAAGACTTAAAAATGGAGAGGAGTCAAAATTGGGTGAAAAAGTAAAATAAACTAATGAATAAATATAGGAGGTTTGACATACATGGTAGAAAAAATTGCAGTTATAGGGGGAGGAAGTTGGGGCACTGCTTTAGCTATACTTCTTTCTAAAAAAGGATGCGAGGTTGATCTATGGGTAAGAAGTGACAAGCAATGTGAAGAGATGAGAACATCTAGAGAAAATTTAAAATATTTGCCAGGAGTGATTATTCCCAACAATGTAAATTTAACTTCAGATTTTGAAAAAGCTATTTATGACAAAGATATTCTAGTAATGTCCGTTCCTTCTCATGCTGTAAGAGAAACTTTAGCAAATGGGCAAAAATGCATAAGACAAAATCAGATAATTGTAAATGTGGCAAAAGGAATAGAAAATGAGAGCCTTATGAGAATTTCTGAAATTGTTAATGAAATCCTTCCAGAAAATAAGTATGCTATTCTTTCAGGACCATCTCATGCTGAAGAAGTTGCAAGGGATATCCCTACTACTGTAGTTGTAGCATCAAAAGAAAAGGAGGTTGCCCAGTATATACAAGATGTATTTATGGCACCTAAATTTAGAGTTTATACAAATCCTGATGTCATAGGAGTAGAACTGGGTGGGTCCTTGAAAAATGTAATTGCTCTTGGAGCAGGAATTTCAGATGGACTAGGATACGGTGATAATACTAAGGCTGCTCTTATGACAAGAGGAATAATTGAAATGGCTAGGATTGGAGAAAAAATGGGTGCTAATTATGAAACTTTTGCAGGTCTTGCTGGTATTGGAGATTTAATAGTTACATGTACAAGCATGCATAGTAGAAATAGAAGAGCTGGTATACTTATAGGAGAGGGCAAGAGTTTAGAAGAAGCTGTTGAAAGTGTAGGAATGGTAGTAGAAGGTATAAAAACTACTAAATCTGCCTATGAACTTTCTTTGAGATATAAGGCTACGATGCCTATTACTAAAGAAATATATGAAGTTCTCTATGAAGGAAAAGATGTAAGAAATTCTGTTGTGAATTTAATGCTTAGAGATAAAAAACATGAAATGGAAGATATAGCTAAAATTTTAGATAGTGAATGGTAAAGACATACTTATAAGTATGTCTTTTATTTTTATGGCGTCTGTCATATTCTCAAGCTAAGTACATATATATAATGTTAGGAAACCAATATATAATTGGAATACAATGAAAAGGAGGTAAAATGGTGGAGAAATTTGACATATATAAAGATATTGCTGAAAGAACAGATGGAGATATCTATGTTGGGGTAGTAGGACCTGTAAGAACTGGTAAATCAACTTTTATTAAACGTTTCATGGAACTGTTGGTTATTCCAAATATAGAAAACAAGTATAAAAAAGAAAGAGCTAAAGATGAATTACCTTTAAGTGGAGCAGGAAAAACTATTATGACAACAGAACCAAAGTTTGTTCCCAATGAAGCCGTAGAGCTTACTCTAAAGGATAATGTCAGATTTAAATTAAGAATGGTAGATTGTGTTGGCTACTTAGTTAAAGGTGCTATTGGGCATGAAGAAGATAATATACCTAGAATGGTTACTACACCATGGTATGAAAAAGAAATACCTTTTGAAGAAGCAGCAGAGATAGGAACAAGGAAAGTGATAACAGATCATTCTACTATTGGAATAGTTGTTACTACGGATGGCTCTATTACAGATATAGACAGATCAAATTACATAAAAGCTGAAGAGAGAGTAATAAATGAACTAAAAGAATTGGAAAAACCCTTTATAATTCTTTTGAATTCTAAACATCCCAATTTAGATAGTACAATTGCTTTAAGAGAAAGTCTTGAAGAGAAGTACAATGTTTCTGTAATTGCAGTGGATTGCTTAAACATGGATATAACTGATGTGGAAAAAATATTTGAAAAAATACTCTATGAATTTCCAGTCAAAGAAATCAAAATAAATTTACCAGGTTGGATGGAAGGATTAAATAGAAATCATTGGATAAAATCTAATATTTTAGAATCTTTGAAAGAGTCTATTGAAACTCTTCAAAAGTTAAGTGAAATAAATTCTGTTGTAGAAACTTTAAGTGAACTTGAAACAATAAAGGAAACTAGAATTAAAGAGATAAATTTAGGAGAGGGAGTAGCTAATATAGATATAGTTTTGGAAGATAGTATGTTTTATAATGTGCTGAAAGAAATTACAGGATATGGTATACAAGGCGATTATCAGCTTATAGGTCTTATTTCTAAATTATCTCAAGCAAAGCATGAGTATGATAAAATAGAAAAGGCCTTGACAGATGCTAAAGAATTTGGATATGGCTTGGTAAGCCCAAGTTTAGATGAACTTGAATTAGATGAACCAGAGATATATAGGCAGGGGAATAGATTTGGAGTAAAGCTAAAAGCTAAAGCACCATCGCTTCATTTAATAAGAGCAGATATTACTACCGAGGTATCCCCTCTTATAGGAACAGAAAGCCAAAGTGAAGAGTTAGTTAAATACTTTTTAGATGAATTCGAAGGAGATCCATCTAAAATATGGCAATCAAATTTATTTGGAAAGTCATTATATGATCTTGTAAATGAACAACTACAAGGAAAACTTGATATGATGCCAGATGATGTAAGACGGAAGATTAGAAAAACGCTAGAAAGAATAATAAACGATGGAAGCGGAGGCCTCATCTGTATTATAATCTAATATAGATAAGGAAAGTTTAAAAATAAGAGGATAGAAAATTTTAATTTTCTATCCTCTTATTTATGGTCGGGATGACTGGATTTGAACCAGCGACCCCAAGTCCCCCAGACTTGTGCGCTACCATACTGCGCTACATCCCGATGACATAATTATATTATATATTAGGATTAAGTGTTTGTAAAGTAGGTTTAAGTAAGTGTAGATATGTGTTATACTTAATAATAATAAATACTAATATAAATGGAGGTATTCAATTGATAGTATATATTAAGTATTTTTTGCTTATGTTATTTATGGTCAGTGTCATTGGATATATATTTGCAGTACTTAAAGAAAAACTATATCTTAAAAACAATATTATTCTGATAAATAAAAAATCCATAACTCAAGAACATATTGATGAAGCTGATATGAAAGAATTTGTTTTTGATGGGTGCAAGGTGAAGTCAGGGGATGAAATAAAAGTAGTACTAAAAGGCAAGCAAAAATTAGAGGGCATAGTTATTGGAGCAAAGAAAAAGGAAAGAGCTATACTCATGGTTACTCATGATGATAAGATAAGGAAGTTAAATATTGATAATATCATTAAATTTAAAATTGTAAGTAAATATGGAAAGTTTTTTTAAAATTTTAAAATGGGTCTTAAGACCTAAAAAAAATTTTAAAGTTTTGAAGGAAAAATAGAAGAAATAGAGAATTAGTATATAAGGTTAATTATTCATGAAGGATGGTATAATATGTCAAAAG
>JAKPAR010000236.1 GCA_029779375.1 Bacillota bacterium
ATGACTAGTTACGATACCTACAGAAGCATTTTTTAAATATTTACCTGTAATGAGCACTCTTCTCTGCTCCATTTTTTGGTCTCTGTCATATATTTTATAAAGAGTCACTGAATCTACTTTAAATTCTTTTTCATCATAAGCATAAGCTACTATTTCCCCAAGAGACAACAAAGGGATTATAAGTGAAAAAACAAGTAATAGTGAAATAATCTTTTTTGTATTCATACAATCACTCCAATTTATATTAGTCCTATATTTCTTTATCGGCAAAATATGTGCCTTTCTTAAGTATATTGTAAAAGATTTATAGAAATTTGCCGATATAAATTATTGAAAAGTATTTGAAGGGAGTGGAAATTGTGTACAAAAAAATAATTTGCAGCATAATTATATTGGCTATAGTCTTCCCTTTACTGCCCAGTACAGGATTTGCAACAGGCTATGTCAAGGAAATAGACGCAGAATTTAGCAATATGGAAATTCAAGTAGAAGGAAAAAAAATATCAGATCACAAGGAACCTTTCGTATATAATGGTAAAATATGGGTTCCTCTAAAGGATTTGGGACGTGCCCTTGATTTAAATGTAAAATTCAACAAAAATAAAAAAAGTATTTCCTTAGACTCTAAAGGAAAACTCAAAAAAAACATAGACAAATCTACTATATCCTACCAAAGAGGATACGAAATAGAAGCAAAAGAAAATATCAAATACAATCTAGAAGATGAAATTGACATCCTTGAATATGGAAAAAGTTTTAGAAAAACAGATCCTCCTGTAAATAAATCAAAGATAAAAAATATAAAAGTATACTTTGGAGATGTAAAAGTATATCTAGATGAAAAATCTTTGGATTTAGAAGGATTTATGTACAATGATGATGTATATGTACCAATAGATAGCATCTCTTTATATCTATATATCACCCCTACATATAAAAATGAAGTGAACTTGTTATATATAGATACAAATGGAGTATTAGCCCCGAGCAAAATCTATGAAAATATTGACAATTTGATTTCTTTTAGAGAGGGCAGAGATTATCTACTTAATCTTCAAATAGAAGAATTGGAAAAAAGAAAGTATATTGTAAAAAATTTAAATATTCCATATGGAAAGATAAACAGTCTAAAAGATTTGAACACCTATTTAAACAAATATTTCAGCACCATTGGAGAACTGTCAACCACTATAGAAGTAG
>JAKPAR010000254.1 GCA_029779375.1 Bacillota bacterium
ATACTTCCTTTTTTTTGAGTCTCGATTTCTTTTTTGCATTCCCTGATAGTATGCCTAGAAACCTTAAATCCCATATCATTTACTTTTTGAGTCAAGTCTCTTTCTGAAATATTTTCATTCTTCTCCAATATAGAATTTACCACATCAACTAGATTGTTCATCCTTCTTTCTCTGGAATTTGGTATGCCCAACTCATTTCGCAAGTTTGTTACCAATTCTCTGCTCACTTGAAGAAGATCTGAAATTTGTTCATCTGTATAAGGATTTTTTTTATCTTCTCTTTCTATTAGTCTTTTTAATTTTTCTTTCATTCTTATCATCCTCACTTGTCATATATGCAATCATCGTGCCAACATTATGAAACCATTTTCCAGGTTGAATTTTAAATATTTTTAACAGCTATATAACATAAAAATCCACACTATAACTAATTGTACCATACTTTGTAACTATATATACCGCAATAGCTTACTAATTCAACCACTTTTTTCTGAAAGTAAGGCATAAAAAAGAACCTATCTATTCTCCCCAGTATTTTTTGATAACGTAACTCACGCCATCTTCACTATTTGATAAAGTTATAAAATCTGCACTTTTTTTAACAATACTTAATGCATTTTCCATTGCTATTCCCACACCTGCATATTCAATCATAGAAATATCATTTTCTCCATCTCCAATAGCTATTATTTCATCTCTACTTATACCATAGCTTTCTGCGATTTTAGCCATAGCATGTCCCTTGCTTGCTAAACTATTATATACTTCTAAAAAAAACGGAAGCGAAAACTCAGCCTTAATATCATCTTTATATGCTGATAAATTTTTTTCTTTAAACATAGTCAATATTTCGTTGTCTCCTGATTGCAATATTTTCCCTACATTTCCCCACAAATTGTTTTTATCAAGAAATTCATATAAATTTCCTACTTCTTCTATTCCGCTAGTAGTATATTTTTCAAATAATTTAAATCTATCATCATCTTTATTGGATACATATAGCTTATTCCTTATGAATACTACATTGTATATGTCTTTTTCTATACATATTTCAATTATTTCTCTTGTAACCTTAGAATCTATATTTTGTTCATATATTACTTGTTCTCCTGTATAATCTGTAATTATAGCCCCATTAAATCCTACCAAGCAATCCTTTAATCCTACCTTTCTACCAATAAGGGCTATAGAAGAAGGCTCCCTTCCTGAAACCAATATGATTTTTACACCCTTATCTATCAGCTTATTTATATTTTCTATATTAGTTTTAGATACCTCATGATTTGGATCTAAAAGTGTACCATCTAAGTCTAATGCAAGTATTTTGTACATGTTTTTCCTCCTTTTTTAATCTAATGCTGCATTTAGCCCAGCTACATAGCCAGATGACCAGGCCCATTGAAGATTGAAGCCTCCGCAATCTCCATCTATATCAACTATTTCTCCAGCGAAATATAAACCCTTAATCAATTTAGATTCCATGGTTTTGCTGTCTATTTCATTTGTATCTACCCCTCCAGCAGTAACTTGAGCATCAGCCCAAGATTTACTTCCAACTACCTGAAATCTCCAATCTGTCAAAACATCAGCTATTTTCTCTATTTCCTCATTGGATAAATTTGCAACTTTTTTATCTTTATCAATATTTATTTCTCTTAAAATCACATTTATTAACCTTTTATTTATGAGCCCAATAAGAGCAATATCAATATTTTTTTTTGGCATATAGCTAAATCTCGTCTTCAAGTATTCAAACAATTCTTCTTTTTTCCTGCTGTTTATTATAGATATTTTAAGTATTGGCTTTTCTCCTCTACTTAAAATTTCTAATGCACTCCTACTCAATTGCAATATTGGCGGACCCGATATGCCATAATTGGTAAATAAAATGTCCCCTGTATCTTCTTTTATAACCTTTCCCTTATGTAAAAGAGTTGCTGTACCTACTACTTTCACTCCATCAATGGCCTTTAGAAAATCTCCCTCTAATTTCAATTGAACCAATCCCGGAAATACTTCTACTATATTATGACCAAATTTTTTTGCTAAAGTATACCCATTCCCATCAGAACCAGAAGAAGGCATGGCTTTTCCACCTGTAGCCAATATAACTGCATCTGCATTTTTTGTTCTTCCATCCTCAAATGTTACTAAGAACTTTTTCTTAGCCTTCTCTATACTCTTTACATAAGCATCGCATACAATATCTACTCCAAGTTCTGCCAATTCATATCTTAAAACGTCTAGTACGCTTGATGCTTGAAAGGATAAAGGAAATACCTTCCCATTGTCTTCTATTGTATGAGCAATCCCTAGTCTTTCAAAAAAATCTATAGTTTCTTTTGCTCCAAATTGAGAAAGAGGACTGTATGCAAATTTTGAATTTTTCCCATGATAATTTTTAATATCTGTAAACACATTTGTATAATTGCATCTGCCATTTCCCGTAGCCAATATTTTTTTACCTACTCTTGCATTTCTTTCAAGAACAACTACATTTGCCCCTTGTCTTTTTGCTACAATTGCAGCCATCATACCAGCTGCTCCACCACCAACAACTATTATATTCTTAACTTTCATAGCAAAACTCCTTTTAATTTTATCAATCTTTATCTATTATATCAAAAAATAATATCTTTAAAACAAAAATAAAGATCTTCCCTAATTTAAAGGAAGACCTTTATTTTATATTACTTATATATTATTTATTTACGTTTCTATTTAGCAATGCATTTAGCAACACACCTACTATAGCTGCAAAACTCAAACCTGAAATTTTTACACTTTCATTTATAGGTATTCCTATAACTATTCCAAATTTCTTTTCTATTATACTACTGCTAAGACCTAAAACTATTATCGAAGACATAACTATTATATTCTTCCAATTGAACTTTACCTTATTATTTTTTATAGTCTGTACTCCTACTAAAGATATCATACTAAAAAGCATTATACTTATTCCGCCCATTACAGGTACTGGTATTGTATTTAAAAATGATCCCACTTTTGAAACAAACCCCAGTGCTATAGCAAATACTGCTGCTAATCTTAAAGTAGATGGATCATAGTTTTTAGTTAGTGCAAGAACCCCTGTGTTTTCTCCATAAGTTGTATTTGCAGGTCCTCCTACAAGTGAAGCAGCCATAGTTGCAAGACCATCTCCAAGTAATGTCCTATTTAGTCCCGGATCTTCTATAAAATTCTTTCCTACTACTTGACCATTTGTAGTGATATCTCCTATATGTTCCATGAATACCGCTAGTACTACTGGTGCTATTATAGCGATAGCTCCTATATCAAATTTAGGTGAATTGAAAGGTGGCAATGAAAACACTGGACTTTCCTTTACTAGATTTAAGTCTACTAAACCAAGTTTCAAGGATACCAAGTATCCAACTATTACTCCAGTTAAAATAGCCAATTGCTTAAAAAATCCTTTTCCTTTAAAATTTACAAGTACTGCGACTCCCAATGTAATTCCTGCTACTAAAAAATTGTTGCTAGCCATATTTATTGCCGTTGGAACAAGATTCATTCCTATAACTATAATCATTGGTCCTACTACTTGTGAAGGAAGATATTTTTCTATTTTTTCTACACCTATTTTCTTAATCAAGAAAGATATTATTACATATATAAGCCCTGCTACAAGCATTCCACCTTGTGCATAAGATAAATCTCCATTGTACATTTCTTTTACAGTTAAAATCACTGGTATAAAAGCAAAGGATGAACCTAAAAATACTGGTACTTTTCCCTTTGTACATAGGTGGAATATAAGTGTTCCCATTCCTGCTGAAAAAAGAGCTATGGATGGATTTAGACCTGTAAGCATTGGAACTAATACCGTAGCTCCAAACATAGCTATTAAATGTTGAAGTGCCAACACCACTTTTCTTGATGAACTTTTAAGACTTATTTCTTCTTTTGTATACACATTCTCTTTAATCACATTTTCAGTCATAAAAAAACCTCCTATTTTTAGTTTTAAGGAGATTTTCTAATCTCCTTTTTCAGCCTCACAGGACTGAGTTAAAAGGTTCACAATATTTGATTGCAATAAAAAACTTCTTGCAGCTAGCAAGAAGTTTTGTTTAAAACCCGTTCTATCACAATCTTGCCAGTCTCACAGGACTGAGTTAAAGATTTGTGTTCCTTTTTTTCTTTTCAATTATAGCACCATATTCCCTTTATTGCAATATTTATTTTACAATCTCCTAAATATTTCTTCCTCCTCAAGACCTTCCATTTTAAGTCCTTCTTCTATTTGTGCCAATATAAGATTTTTATCTTTATTTAATGTTCCTCCTAATGCTACATAATTGGAAGCGTGATTGCTTCTAAAAATACAATTATCCACATTTAACCTTTTTACAAATTCTCTAGTTTCCAAAAGAACTTCTTTAGGAGTCAGCAATTTAAATTTTCCATTCAAAACATCATCATAAAATTCTGTCCCTTCTTCTACTAAAAGAGTTAATAACCCTATATAATCAGGATTCATTTCATTTACCACTCTAGCAGATTCCACTACATGTTCCATAGAATGTTCTTTCCCTCCAAGACCAGATATGAGAGTTATGGAAAGTAAAATATCTGCTTCTTTTATTTTTCTACCCGCAGCAATCATTTCAAAAGAATTGACTCCCTTTTTTATTTTTTCAAGAATTAAATCACTCCCAGATTCAACTCCAAGATAAACAATTCCAAGACCTAATTTTCGTAGTTCTATAAGCTCTTTTGTACTCTTTCCAAGTATAGATTTAGGTGAACCATAAATTCCTACTCTCTTACATTCAGGGAAAATTGTTTTTATTGCTTCTAATATCTTTAACAATTCTTCCGTCTTTATAATCAATGCATCTCCATCAGCTAAAAATATTCTCTCTACTTTACTATACTCTTGTCTTCCCAAAATTAAATCTTCTATTATGTCTTCAGTTTTTCTTATTCTAAAATTTTTTTCTTTATACATAGAACAAAAAGTACATCTATTTTGAGAACATCCTATAGTAGCCTGAACTATAAGGCTATATGCTTCACTAGGAGGTCTATAAACAGTTCCCTCATATCTCATATCTCCACCTCTAATTACATTTAGAATATCCACAATTCATGCATATCGTACAACCACCTTCATGCCCTATTGGACTTCCACATTCTGGACATAAAGCTGAACTTTTTTCTTCTTTTGTTCTAGAAAACTCATCTATAATATCTTCATCTATAGGATCTTCCACTTGTACACAAGTATCCATTGCTTTTTCCAATGCTTTCCCTATAGCATCTGGACAAGATAGTACTTTTATATCTTTGTTTGTGGCTTTTTGCCTTAATGTAGAATGGCATCTAATTCCCTTTAGTTGTTCTATTATTTCCTTTACATCCATACCTGATCTTAAAGCTATAGATATAAGTCTACTAGTAGCTTCACTTTGACTTGGACAACCTCCTGCTCTCCCTAAATTTGTAAATACCTCACATATCCCATTTTCATCATAATTGACAGTTATATATAAATTTCCACATCCTATCTTTACCTTTTCAGTTATACCCCTTGTTATTTCTGGCCTCATCCTTGGTTTCACAAGTGGAAGATTTCCTACAACAACTTCTCTCTTCTTTTCTTTCTTTCCAGTACTTAGTACTTGATTTTCTCTACTTCCATCTCTGTAAATAGTCACACCTTTACAACCCAATTTATAAGCTAGCATATATACTTCTTCTACATCCTCTTTTGTTGCTTCATTTTTAAAGTTTACAGTTTTAGAAACAGCATTATCTACATGATTTTGAAAAGCTGCTTGCATCTTTATATGCCAAAATGGTATTATATCATGAGCTGTAACAAATACCTTCTTTACATCTTCGGGTATTTCTTCGATATGTTGAATAGTCCCTTCCCTAGCTATTCTCTCCATCAATTCTTGTGAATAAAACCCTCTTTCTTTAGCAATCCTTTCGAAATATGGATGTACCTCCAGCAACTTGTCATTATCCATTACATTTCTAATGAAGGATATGGCGAATAGTGGTTCTACCCCACTGCTTGCTCCCGCTATAATACTTATAGTTCCCGTTGGAGCAATGGTAGTTGTAGTTGCATTCCTCATCTTCATTCCAGTTTCATAATAAGTACTCATTTCATATGCTGGGAATACTCCTCTTTCTTCTGCCAATCTCATAGATTCTTCTTTAGATATTCTATCAATGAAGCCCATCAATTTATCCGCCAAATTCACAGCCTTATCTGAATTGTAAGGAATACCTAAATAAAACAATAAATCTGCAAATCCCATAACTCCAAGACCTATTTTTCTCGTCTTTTTAGTCATCTCATCTATTTCTTTTAGAGGATATTTATTCATATCTATGACATTATCTAAAAAATGTACTGAATTTCTTACAGTAGCTTCTAATTTATCGTAGTCAATTTTATATCCATTTGAATCTTCTACTACCATCTTAGCTAAATTTATTGAACCTAAATTGCAAGATTCAAAGGGCAAAAGTGGTTGTTCCCCGCATTGGTGAACCACTATTCCATTACAAATCATAGAATGTGTGGTAGGCTCTGTCAAATCATATACTGTTTCTTTTCCAATATAGTCAGTAGAAATAACCATATCATAGTTTTTTTCTTTATAAAAAGACTTAAATTCTATGCTCTCAAGAGCTCTTTGTTTTTTCTCACTCATAAACCCTATAGTTTTTGCAAATCTATCCCGTGATTTTCCGAATATAGCCAATTCATACAACACACCATCACAATCATACTGCCTCTCCTCACCACTTACAGTAGTATATTTAAATACTCCTTCTCTTGGCTCTCTGGAGCGATCTAATATCGTACTCTTTATTCCCAAATTGATCAATAATTTTTGCACACCTTTTAATAATTCTTTACTTTTAGATGTTAGAACCACCCAAGAACTATTTGCTTTAGGATTGTCTCTAACACTTCCATCCGCTGTAAATAAGGCTTGCAAAAATCCTACAACTACCTCATATGGAGCATTATATATACTTTGAGGCACTTCTTTTTCCTCTGATTTAACAGGTTTTACCCCTAAATCTTTGAAAAATTCTACAAAGTATTTACTATGATACGAAAGATGATAAACACCATTTTCTCTTTCAACTTCTTTGATATCTTTACCATACATATTATTTACAATTGGTTTTAAATAATTTAAAATCTCTGTATCATCTTCTGAGAAAACAAACCCTACTCTCGGATTTTTAGGATCATCCCTTAACCAACCATCACCGATAATCCAACCTAAAGTTTGCCCAAGTTCCTTAGACCACTCATTAGGCAGATTCAACTCGTACATTCTTCCATCGCCACCAATATAAGTATTTTCCGTTCTAAAAGGAAGATTGTACTCTTTTGAAAAAACTCCTTCTCCAGATTGTATTAAAACTTCATCACCATTCTTTATTTCACTAAGTTCTTTCCAACCTTCTGGTGTTAAAAATCTATGATCATAAGTAGCTTTTATTTCATAACCAGATTTTGTAGTTAACTTGAATACATCCTTTTCTCCATTATTATATACCTTAGTTATTGCATTAAAGGAAACACCATCACATTCCATACATGGAATAGTCTTAGCAACACTTCCACCATTTACTACTTCGTATTGAGTCATAGGCACTCTATCGTCAGTAGCTATAACAAGTCCACCATTCTCATATCTTTTATATATTTCATCAATCCTCATCAAACCATATTCCGTTGAGACATAAGTATCTCCAGTAACACATGGGTTAGTGCTTTCTATTTCTCCCAATTTTCTTACAGGGCTCGTTTTATTTATTCTATCTAAAAATACTATTCCAGGTTCTCCTGTACTCCAAGCCATTTCTACAATATGTTTAAATACCTCTTTAGCATTTAAACTTCCTACAGGCTTTTTAGTATGAGGATCTATCAAATCATAATCTTCTCCATTTTGAACAGCTTCCATAAACTTTTCAGTAATTCCAACACTTATATTGAAATTAGTTATCTCACTAGTATCTCTTTTGCACTCGATAAATTCCATTATATCAGGATGATCTATTCTCAATATTCCCATATTTGCTCCTCTACGAGTGCCCCCTTGTTTTACAGCTTCAGTAGCTGAATTGAATACCTTCATAAAACTAACAGGGCCAGAAGCAACTCCCCCAGTTGATTTAACTGAAGAACCTTTTTGTCTAAGTCTTGAAAAACTAAATCCAGTACCACCGCCGCTTTTATGTATTAAAGCTGCATTTTTTATAGCATCAAAAATTCCCTCCATAGAATCTTCTACTGGCAATACAAAGCAAGCTGACAATTGCCCAAGTTCTTTTCCTGCATTCATAAGAGTAGGTGAATTTGGTATAAATTCCAAATTAGTCATCATAGTGTAAAACTTTATAGCAGTTTCTTTTACATTTGCATCTTTATCATATATTTTGTCTGCTTCAGCAATAAAATTTGCTACTCTTTCAAACATTTCCTCAGGAGTCTCTAAAATTTTTCCGGTATCATCTTTCGTCAAGTATCTTCTTTCAAGGACTTTTCTCGCATTATCTGTAAGCTCCACAAAAACACCTCCAGCA